>NZ_JAHVCI010000109.1:0-5037 GCF_019265565.1 Cellulomonas sp. PS-H5 | reverse complement strand
CGCTCGCGGCGTGGGCGGCGGAGGCGGGGCGCGGGGCGGCGGCCGCGGCCGCCGCTGCGGGCGCGGCCGAGCGCACCGGGTCGACCGGCGTCCGGGGGTGCTCCCGCGACGGCTGCACGTCCAGCACCGTAGCGGTTCAGGGCCCTGATCTGGGCCAACTGCCGCACGACGGGCGGGTGGAACCCTCCCGCGACCGCCGCACGGCGTGGATACTGGCCCGGGCGCCGGGACGCGGCGCCGCCGAACCGATCCGAGGAGACAGACATGGCCGAGACCTACGCCGGCGAGTTCTACTGCGTGAAGTGCAAGGAGAAGCGCCAGGCCGAGGGTGAGGTCGTCGTCTCCGAGTCGGGCCGCCGCATGGCCAAGGCCACCTGCCCGGTGTGCAGCACCAAGCTGAACCGGATCCTCGGCAAGGCCTGAGCAGGACCCGACCTGTGGACGACGGCGTCCGCCCCCGCCCGGGGTGCCACGGTGGTGGTACTCGACGGGACGGGGGTGGGGCGCCGTGCAGCTCCGACAGGGACTCCGCGTGCTGCGGCGCGCGACCGACGAGGTCCAGGTGGGCCTCGACCCGCGGTGGGCCGTGCGCATCGCGGGGTTGACCCCCGAGCGGGCCGAGCGCCTGCTCCGCGCGGGCGACCGCCGCGTCGACGACGCGCTGCCCGCCCCGGCGCTCGACGCGCTGGGCGCCGCGGGGCTGCTCCGCCCGAGCGCGTCGCGCGCGCGACGGGTCCGGCCGGACCTGCGGCCCGAGGCCCTCGCCCACGGCCTCGCGCGCGCCGACGGCGACGGCGTCGACTCGGTGCGGCGGCGCGCGGCCGCGACGGTGGCGGTCGCCGGTCTCGGCCGGGCCGGGACCGCGGTCGCGACCACGCTCGCCCTCGCGGGCGTCGGCACGCTGCTGCTCGACGACCCGCGGCCGACCGGTCCCGAGGACCTGGTGCCGGCCGGCGACGGACCCGACCGGGCCACCGCGCTCGGCGGCGTCCTGCGCGCGCTGGCGCCGCGCACCCGCGTGCGGACGGGGCGGGGCCTCGCCGCGCTCCTGGCGGACCCGCCCGACGTGGTCGTGACGGTGGCCGCTGACACGCCCGACCCGGCGACGGCGCTCGCGCTGCTCGGTGCCGACCTGCCCCACCTGCCCGTGGTGACCCGGGAGGCCGATGCGCTGGTGGGTCCGTTCGTCCGGCCGGCTCCGCCCGGCGGGCCGCCGCCGCCCTGCGTGCGCTGCCTGGACCTGCACCGGGCGGAAGCGGACCCGGCGTGGCCGACCGTCCTCGCGCAGCTGGTCGCCCCCGGGCCGGGCGACGGCGCGGCGGAGCCCCCGGCCGCCCTGACCGCGGTGGTCGGCGGGCTCGCCGCCGCGGAGGTGCTCGCGCACCTGGACGGCGGCGCGCCCTCGACCGCGGGCGCGCAGTACGAGGTCCCGGTGCCCTCCGTGGCGCCGCGGCTGCGCCGCTGGGCCGCGCACCCCGAGTGCGGGTGCGCGGCCCTGGCCGGCTGACGGCCGCAGGGTGCGCGGGACGCGCGGCGGGCCCGGCACCCGGTCGCTCGGACCGGGCGCCGGGCCCGCGGGGCGGTCAGGCCGCCGGGCTGGCGTCCTTGCGGGGCCGGCCGCGGCCGCGCTTGACCGCGACCACCTGGCCGCCGACGAACACCTCGCCGCCCCACACGCCCCAGGGCTCCTGCCGCTCGACGGCGCCGGCGAGGCAGCCCTCGAGCAGCGGGCAGGTGCGGCAGAGCGCCTTGGCCTGCTCGACCTCGGCGGTCCGCTCGGCGAACCAGAGCTCGGGGTCGTTGGACCGGCACGGGATGAGGCCGGCGACCAGGGCGTCGAACTGCACATCGGTGACGGCGGGCGTCGAGGCGGGCGGCCAGGGACCGGATCCGCCCTGGTTGACCGTGTCGAGCAGCGTCGTGAGCCGCACGATGTCCTCCTGAATGACTTGCGGGTTGAGCGAGGTGGCGGTGGATCCGCAGCTGCCTCGCCCCCCTGCAGGTGCCGGGGAAGACGAAGGCCGCGGAATCCGGTGGACTCCGCGGCCTGGACGGGCTGGTCATCGACTCAGATGACCGGTCCTCCTGGGACGGAGTCGGAGCGGGACGAGAGATCGCGCGCACGCAGCCGGAGACCGGTGCCGCCGAAGCCACGGATGCCCGTGCCCGGGGCGGCGGGGGACACAGCGGTCCCCTGGATCTCGCCGGAGATGGGTGCCAGGAACGGCAGCGCGATCGCGCCGACGCCGAACTCGTCGAAGTTGTTCTTCACAGCACCACACCTCCTTCTCGTCATCGGGCCGCCGCCGCTTCGCGCAGCACGGCCTTCCAGCAGGACTCGTTCACCGTAGAGGGGCCCTCGCGGGCGGCACAACCGATTTATCGAGAGTTTTTTCCACGAGTTCCCCCGGGTCCCCCGATCGGCCGATCAGCCGGCCGCCGCCGCCTCGCCCGCCGCGGGCCTGCGACCGGCCACGATGGCCAGCAGGTCGGGCCCGTAGCGGTCGATCTTGGCCGGGCCGATCCCCTGGACGCGGGCCAGCTCCGGGACGCTCGCCGGGCGCAGCTCGGCGATGGCGGACAGCGTCGCGTCGCCGAGGACCGTGTAGGCGGGCTTCGCCGTCGCCCGGGCCAGGTCGGCCCGCCACGCGTGCAGGGCGGCCAGCAGCTCCGCGTCGACCTCGCCGGTCAGGCGCGGGACGGCACGAGGCCGCCCGTCGCCGAACCGGGCACGCCCCTCCTGCGGCCACAGCCCGTCGAGGAACCGCGAGCGCCGCCGGGTCGCCCGGCCTCCCGGGGTGCGGGACCGGCCGTAGGACAGCTCGAGGTGCTGCCGGGCGCGGGTGATCCCGACGTAGAGCAGCCGACGCTCCTCCGCGAGGTCGGCGGCGGTGTCGGCGGACGCCCACGGCACCAGGCCCTCGCTGAGGCCGGCTAGGAACACCGCGTCCCACTCCAGGCCCTTGGCGGCGTGCAGCGACGCGAGCGTGACGCCCTCGACGGTCGGGGCGTGCTGGGCGGCGGCGCGCTCGTCCAGGTCGGCGATGAGGTCCTGGACCGTCGCGCGGGTGCCCGCGCGCTCCGCCGCCGCGGCCAGGTCGTCCGCGAGGGTCACCAGCGCGTGCAGCGTGTCCCAGCGCTCGCGCGAGGCGCCGCGGGCCGCGGGCGGCTCGTCCGTCCAGCCCGCCGAGCGCAGCGCGTCCCGCACGGTCTCCGTCATCGGCACGTCGGCCTCGGCCGCCACCGCGGCGCCGCGCAGCCGGACGATCGCGTCGCGGACCTCCTTGCGCTGGAAGAACCGCTCCCCGCCGCGCAGCACGTAGCCGATCCCCTGGTGCGCGAGCGCCTGCTCGAACGCCTCGGACTGCGCGTTGGTCCGGTACAGCACGGCGATCTCGCTGGGGCGGGTGCCGGCCGCGATCAGCCGGCCGATCCGGGTGGCGACCCCGGCGGCCTCCGCCTCGTCGTCGTCGTAGACGGCGAACCGCACGGGTCCGGCGGACGGGCGCTGCGCGATGAGCTCGAGCGGCTCCCAGCGGGCCGCCCGGTCCTTCGGGGCGCGGCGCAGCACCTCGTTCGCGAGGCCCACGACCTGCGGCGTCGACCGGTAGTCGCGCACCAGCCGGACGACCTGCGCCTCGGGGTGCTCGGCGGTGAACCGGGTCAGGTAGTGCGGCGTCGCGCCGGCGAACGAGTAGATAGTCTGGCTCGGGTCGCCCACCACGCACAGCTCGTCGCGCCCGCCGAGCCACTGGTCGAGCAGGAACTTCTGCAGCGGGGAGATGTCCTGGTACTCGTCGACGACGAACCGGCGGTACTGGTGCCGGATCTCGTCCGCGACGGCGCGGTTCTCGACCAGCATCCCCGACAGCAGCCAGAGGATGTCCTCCATGTCCATGACGCCGCGCGCGTCCTTGGCGTCCTCGTACGCCGTGATGAGCCGGGCGACGACGTGGTGGTCGTGGCCGGCGGGCGCGGGACGGTCGGCCGCCGCGGCGGCGCGCACGTAGTCCTCGGCCGTGATCCGGGAGACCTTGGCCCACTCGATCTCCGACGCGAGGTCGCGGACCGACACCCGGTCGACGGACAGGCCCAGCCGGTGGCAGGCGTCCGCGACGACCGGCGCCTTCTGGGCGAGGACCTGGGGCGAGGGGCCGCCGACGACCTTCGGCCAGAAGTACCGCAGCTGGCGCAGCGCGGCCGAGTGGAACGTCCGCGCCTGGACCCCCGCCACGCCGAGGTCGCGCAGGCGGGTGCGCATCTCCCCCGCCGCGCGGGCGGTGAACGTCACGGCGAGCACGCTGGTCGGGGCGTAGACGCCGGTGCGCACGCCGTAGGCGATCCGGTGCGTGATGGCGCGGGTCTTGCCGGTGCCCGCCCCGGCCAGGACGCACACCGGCCCGGTGAGGGCGCGCGCGACCTCCCGCTGGTCCGGGTCGAGGGCGTCGAGGAGGTCGTCGGCAGGCATCGCCGTCGATCCTCGCACCTCCCGCCGACACGCCGGGACCGCCGTCCCCAGGGGCGCGTGCGCGCGGTCCCGGACGCGTCCGGGATGATCCTGCGGGCGCCGGGCGTTCAGACCGGTGACGCGACACCGACCATGCGAAGGCAGACGATGACGACCACGCAGGACCTGCCCGCCGAGGGCACCGTGACGATGTACTCGACGACCTGGTGCGGCTACTGCCGCCGCCTGAAGACGCAGCTCGACTCCGCGGGCATCGCGTACACCGAGGTCGACATCGAGCAGCTGCCGGACGCCGCGGCGTTCGTCGAGCAGGTGAACGGCGGCAACCAGACCGTGCCGACCGTGCTGTTCCCCGACGGCTCCGCCGCCACGAACCCGTCGCTGGTGCAGGTCCGCGAGCGCCTCGGCGCCTGACCGCACGCGACGACCCCCGCTGCGCCCCGCAGCACCCGGACCCGAGGGCCCGCCCGGCACCGCCCCGCTCAGCGCGTGCCGCGCGGGCCCTCGTCCGCGGGGGCGGGCACGGCGCGCCGGCCCTGGCGCCGGGTGGCCGGGGGCTGCGCGGCGGG
>NZ_JAHVCI010000108.1:0-5369 GCF_019265565.1 Cellulomonas sp. PS-H5 | reverse complement strand
AACACTCCACTCGGCCCCGGGTCCGTCAGTCCTGGGGGGCACGGCGCTGGGTCAGCACGCCGTCCGGGGTCAGGGTCGCCTCCACGCGGACCAGCCACGCGGCGTCGTCGCGGTCCGGGTGGTCGCTGCGCAGGTGGCCGCCGCGGGTCTCCCGCCGGGTCGCCGCCGTGGCGGTCAGCACCGTGGCGACCTGGTGCACGTTCGTGGTCTCCCACTCCGCGACCTGGGGGTCGGCCACCGGCCGCTCGCCGCCCTCGACGGCGCGGTGCGCGTCCGTCCGCACGGCCGCGAGCGCCTGCGCGGCCGCCGCCAGCCCCGCCGCGGACCGCAGCACGCCCGGCCCGTCGGTGGCGATCCGCTGCACCCGGGACCGCGCCGCGCCGGCGACCAGGGCCTCGGGCCCGGGGCGCTCGACGGGCTCCGCGGGGCGCAGGGCGCCGGTCTCGACCCGGTGGGCGATGTCGTGCGCGGCGCGGTGCGCGAACACCAGGCCCTCGAGCAGCGAGTTCGACGCCAGCCGGTTCGCGCCGTGCACGCCGGTGCACGCGACCTCGCCGACCGCGTACAGCCCGGGCAGGGTCGACCGGCCGGCCAGGTCCGTGACGACGCCGCCCGAGTGGTAGTGCTGCGCCGGGGCGACGGGGACCAGGTCGGTCGCGAGGTCGAGGCCGTGCTCGGCCAGCCGGGCGCCGATGGTCGGGAACCGGCGGCGGATGCGCTCGGCACCGAGGTGCCGGGCGTCGAGCAGGACGTGGTCGGCGCCGGTGCGGGCCAGCTGCCGGACGATCGCCTTCGCCACGACGTCCCGCGGCGCGAGCTCGGCCTGCGGGTGCACGCCGACCATGAACCGGTGCCCGTCGACGTCGACGAGGTGCGCGCCCTCGCCGCGGACCGCCTCCGAGATGAGCGCGAGCTGGCCCTTCACCCCGGCGCCGAGCCACAGCACCGTGGGGTGGAACTGCACGAACTCCATGTCGCCGACCGCGGCGCCCGCGCGCAGGGCCGCGGCCAGGCCGTCGCCGGTCGCCTGGACCGGGTTGGTCGAGGACCGGAACACCTGGCCGATGCCGCCGGTCGCCAGCACCACGGCGGGCGCGAGCACGGCGCCGACGCCGTCCCGGCTGCCCTCGCCGATCACGTGCAGCGTCACGCCGCACACCGGCCCGGGCCGGCCGTCGCGCCCGGGGGCGCCGGTGAGCACGTCGAGCACCAGGGCGTGCTCGATCACCTCGATGCCCGGGTCCGCCTGCACGGCCGCGAGCTGCGCGACCAGCGCCCGGGAGATCTCGGCGCCCGTGGCGTCGCCACCCGCGTGCGCGACCCGGTCGGCGTGGTGGCCGCCCTCCCGGGTCAGGCTGAGGGTGCCGTCGGGCTCGGTGTCGAACACCGCACCGCGCGCCACGAGCTCGCGGACCCGCGCCGGGCCCTCGGTGACCAGCACCTCGACGGCCCGCGGGTCGCACAGGCCGACGCCCGCGACGAGCGTGTCCCGCAGGTGCGCCTCCGGGGAGTCGGCGGGGTCGAGCGCCGCGGCGATGCCGCCCTGCGCCCACACCGTCGACCCCGAGACCAGCCGGTCCTTGGTCACCAGCAGCACCCGCGGCACCCGGGCGCGCAGCTCGAGCGCCGCGGTGAGGCCGGCGATGCCGGAGCCGACGACCACGGCGTCCGCCCGGGCGGTCCAGCCCGGGGCGGGCGCGGCGAGCCGGCGGGCCAGCCGCGTGGTCACCGTCCGGCGCCCGCGTCCCGCCCGGCGTCGTTCGCCCCCGCCCCCAGGTCGTCGCGCACCGGGTGGTCCTGCGAGTCGCGCGCCCGGTCGGCGTCGGGCCCGGCCGCCCCGTCCCGCTCCACCAGCGTCCGCCCCTGGTCGAACGGCACGCCGCTCGGGTGCAGGCCCGACGCGGCGGTCCAGGACTCGGGGACCGTGCCCGGGTCGTGGCCCGTGTCCATGATCCGGTTCTCGGCGTCGACCAGGACGACGTGCGGCTCGTACGTCCGGGCCTCGGCGTCCGAGAGCATCCCGTAGGCGATGAGGATGACCACGTCGCCCGGGTGCACCAGGTGCGCGGCAGCGCCGTTGATGCAGATCTGCCCCGACCCGGCCTCGCCGGCGATCACGTAGGTGGTGAGCCGGGCGCCGTTGGTCACGTCGACGACGTCCACCTGCTGACCGGGCAGCAGGTCGGCCGCCGCCAGCAGGTGCGCGTCGACCGTGATCGAGCCGACGTAGTGCAGGTCCGCCTGCGTCACGGTCGCGCGGTGGATCTTGCCGATCATCATCGGCCGCTGCAGCGAGGTCATGGTCACGCCCACCTCACGTCGGAGTTGTCGATCAGCCGGGTCGTGCCGACGGTGGCCGCGAGCGCCAGGACCGCCGTCCGCCCGGCGAGGTCCGCCGCCGCGCCCGTCACGTCCTCGAAGGTCAGCGGGTCCACCACGGCCACGTAGTCGGTGCCGACCGCGGCGCCGTCCAGCACCGCTCGCGCCGCCGCGAGCACCGCGTCCGGGTCGCCCCCCGCGTCCGCCACCGCGCGGCCCGCGGCGAGCGCGCGGCTCAGCGCCAGCGCCTGCTCCCGCTCGGCCACCGACAGGTAGGCGTTCCGCGAGGACAGCGCGAGGCCGTCGGCGTCCCGCACCGTCGGCACGCCCACGACCTCGACGGGCACGTCCAGGTCCCGCACCATCCGGCGCACGGCCGCGAGCTGCTGCACGTCCTTGCGGCCGAACAGGGCGACATCCGGCGCGACCAGGTGCATGAGCTTGAGCACCACCGTGAGCACGCCGCCCAGGTGACCCGGGCGGGTCGCGCCCTCGTAGACCGTGCCGACCGCGCCGGCGGACACCCGCACGCCCGGGTCGCCGTCGGGGTAGACCACGTCGGGCGCCGGCGCGAACACGACGTCGCCCGCCCCCAGCAGGTCGGGGCCGGTGAGCGACGCCAGGTCGCCCTCGAGGTCGCGCGGGTAGCGGTCCAGGTCCTCCGACGGGGCGAACTGCAGCGGGTTCACGAAGATCGTCACCACCACCTGCTCGCCGCGGGCGCGGGCCTCGCGCACCAGCGACAGGTGGCCGGCGTGCAGCGCGCCCATCGTCATCACGACGGCGCGGCCGCCGGCCGGGCGGTCCGCGAGCGCCGCCGCGAGCTCGGGGCGCGTGCGCGCCAGCGTGGGGGCACCCGTGCGTGCCTCGGTCATCCCTGGTCCTCCTGGTCGGCGCCGGGCTCGTCCGTCCCGCCCGCGCCCTCGTCGTCCTGCGCGCCGTGCACCGTACTCCCGTCCGGGCCCCCGGTGTGAGCCGGGCCGGCACCACCCGGGGTGCCGCCGCGGGTGTCCCCCGGGTCGCGCGGCGCGGCCTCCGCCGCGGGGTCGCCCGTCGCCAGCGCGTCGAGCAGCGCCCGGCCCTGCTCGGCGCGCAGCAGCCCGGCCGCGAGCGCCCGCCCCGTCGCCGCGCGGGACAGCGCCCGGTAGGACGCGGCGACGTCGGTCGCGCCGGTCCGCACCCCGAGGTCGGTCAGCACGTCGAGGTGGTCGCGGACCGTCCCGGCGTCGCCGCGCCGCACCGGGCCGGTCAGCGTGGTGACCGCGCCGTTCGTGACCTCGCCCTCCGCGTCGCGCCCGCCGCCGGCCGACTCGGCCCGCAGCGACCCGTCGAGCGCCGCGGTGAGCAGGGGGCGCAGCACCGCGCCGGGGTCGGCGACGCCCGCGGCCGCGAGCGCCTGCCCGGCCTGCGCGACCAGCACGACCAGGTGGTTCGCGCCGTGCGCGAGGGCTGCGTGGTAGAGCGGGCGCGCGGCCTCGTCGAGCACGACCGGCTCGCCGCCCATCTCCACCACCAGCGCCTGCCCGATCGGCAGCACCGGCGTCGGCGCGGTCACCGCGAACGTGCAGCCGACCAGCCGGGACAGGTCGAGCGACGTGCCGGTGAAGGTCATCGCGGGGTGCAGCGCGATCGGGATGACCCCCTGCGCGCGCGCCGGGTCGAGCACCCCGGCCCCGTACCGACCCGCGGTGTGCACGACGATCTGACCCCCCTGCCACGCGCCGGTCGCCGCGAGGCCCGAGACGAGCTCCGCCAGCGCGTCGTCCGGCACCGCGAGCAGCACCAGCTCGGCGCGGCGCACCACCTCGGGCACGTCCAGCACCGGGACGCCCGGCAGCAGCGCGTCCGCCCGCTCCCGGGACGCCTCGGACACCGCGCTCACCCCGACCACCGGGTGCCCGGCCGCGCGCAGGGCGCTGCCCAGCACCGCGCCGACCCGGCCCGCGCCGACGACGCCGATCCCCAGCCGCGTCATGCCCGGCGCATCCACTGCTCCGGCCCCGCCCCGGCGCGCGCGGTGCGGGCCCGCGTCGCCTGCTCGTCGAGGAGGCCCGCGGCGACCCGCTGGTCGAGGTGGTCGACCCGCGGCGACACCGGCCCGGGCGTCGAGTGCAGCTGGAACGACGCCAGCCCCAGCCGGCGCTGCAGCGGCCCCTGCTCCAGCCCGAGCGACTGGGTGCGCTCGTGCGGCACGACGACGAGCTGGCGCACCAGCACCCCGGAGCGCAGCACCAGCGCGCGGTCGGTCACGGTCACGCCGTGCCGGCGCCAGCCGACCGGGTCGAGCCACCGGGACCGGCGCGGGGCCACGGCCCAGCCGCCGTCGGCGGTCCGGCCGACGAGCCCCGCCTCGACCAGCGCGCGCGGGTCCTCGGTGCCCAGGTCGGGCAGCACGAGCCAGAGCGCGAGCATCGCCTCGTCGCGCGTCCCGACGGGCAGCAGCACGTTCTCGGTCTGGGTCTGGTCGCCGCTGCTGCCGTAGCCCGCGACGTTCACCTCGACCCGCCACCAGTCCGGCTTGCGCCACAGCAGCCCCTGGGTGACGCGCACGGCCTGCACCCGGCCCGGCGGGACGGTCTGCGCCCGCGACTCGGTCAGGCCGTGCCGCAGCCGGATGCCGTCCGGGGAGATCGCCGCGCGGAAGTTCGCGCCCCGGTTGAACCGGGTCCACGTGTACGACACGACGCCGAGCAGGGCGGGCAGCAGCGCGAACGCCGAGCCGACCTGGCCGGTGCCCGCGATCAGCGCGCCGACGGCGCCGAGCATGACGACCAGCCAGATCGTCGCCGAGGACAGCAGCGTGGAGGCCAGCAGCCGGCCGACCGGGACCTCGTAGACCGGGTGCTCGGGCGCGACGGGCGCCGGGCCCTCCCAGCCGCCGTCGGCGTCCGGCTCGACCGGGAGGGTCAGGGCGGCGTCCGGGTCGGCGGTCGCGGGGTGGTCGGTGGCCGGGACCGCGCCGGGCGTCGTGGTGGCGAGGGGCGGGGCGGCGGGGGTGCCGGGCGCCGCCGGGGCGGTCGGGGCGGCGGACGGCGCTCCCGCGGGCCGCG
>NZ_JAHVCI010000107.1:0-5404 GCF_019265565.1 Cellulomonas sp. PS-H5 | reverse complement strand
GGTCGGGCGCGGGCGCGGGGGCAGCGAGCGCGGGCCGGCTCGGGTGCCGCGCTCGGCGCGGCCCGTCGCGGCGCGGGCCCCGCCCCGCCGCGCGAGGCGCCCCGGGTCAGTGCGTGATCGCCAGGCGGGCGTGCAGGCGGCGCAGCGGCGCCGGGGCCCACCAGTTCAGGTCGCCGAGCACCGTCATCGTCGCGGGCACCAGCAGCAGCCGGACCAGCGTCGCGTCGATCAGCACCGCCACCGCCAGCGAGAAGCCGACCTCCTTGATCACGAGCAGCTCGCCGGCGACGAAGCCCGCGAACACCGCGATGATGATCGCCGCGGCGGACGTGATGACCCGCCCGGAGCGCTGCAGCCCGAGCCGGACAGCCACGTCGTTGGGCGCGCCGGCGTCGTGCAGCTCCTTGATCCGGGAGAGCAGGAACACCTCGTAGTCCATGGCGAGCCCGAACGCGAACGCGATGACGAGCGCCAGCACGTAGGTCTCGATGCCGCCGGTCGGGTCGAACTGCAGCAGCCCGGACAGGTGCCCGTCCTGGAACACCCAGACCAGCACGCCGAGAGACGCGCACAGCGACACGACGTTGGTCAGCAGCGCCTTGACCGGCACGAGGACCGAGCCGGTCATGAGGAACAGCAGCACCAGGGTCGCGACGGCCACGATGCCGAGCGCCCACGGCGCCCGGTCGACGAGCGCGTCCGTGAAGTCGATCTGGTTCGCCGCCTGGCCGCCGACCCACGTGTCGAACGGCAGGTCGAGGTCGCGCAGCTCGTGCACGACCGCCTGGGCGTCGGCACCGCCGGGGTCGGACGACTCGGGGCGCACGCCGATGACGACGACCGACCCGCGCGCGACGGGCGCGTCAACGGACGCGACGCCGTCGAGGGCCTCGATCTCCGGCACGGCCGCCTGCGCGTCGGCGACGGACGTCTGCGCGACGACCGGCACCGCGGCCGAGGAGGACGCCGGGTACTGCTCGGCGAGCACCTGGACGTACTCGCGCTGCGGGCTGGAGCGGGGGAGCAGCTCGGTGGTGGAGTTGCGCAGCTCGAGGTGCAGGAGCGGGGTCGCGAGGACGAGCAGCACCGCCAGCGACGCTCCCATCACCCACCACGGGCGCCGCTGCACGCGCGCGGCGAGCCGGGAGAACACGCCCTCCTCGTGCTCGACGTCGGCCGTTCGGGCGAGCACGGCGCGCACGCCGGGCACCCGGGAGAGCACGCTCGGTCGCGCGAGCCGCCGACCGGCCAGCACCAGCAGGGCGGGCACGAGGGTCAGCGCGGTGGCGACCGCGAACACGATCACGGCGACCGAGCCCGCGCCGAACGCTCGGAGGATGTCCTGGCGGAACACCAGCAGGCCCGCGATCGAGATGGCCACCGTGAGGGCGGAGAACGCGACGGTGCGCCCCGCGGTCGACATGGTGGTGAGCAGGGCGCCGACCACCGCGCCGTCGCCGCGCCGTCGCCGGGCGGAGCGGCCCTCGTCGTCGCCCAGGGTCTTGCCCAGCTCCTCGCGGAACCGGGACACGATCAGCAGGCCGTAGTCGATCGACAGGCCGAGCCCGAGCACGGTGACGACGTTCACGACCGACGACTCGAGGTCGTCCATCACGTACGACAGCGCGACCAGCGACCCGAGGCCGCCGGCGATCGAGGCGATGGCGCCGGCCAGCGGCATCGCCGCGGCGAGGAACCCGCCGAACACCAGCACCATGATGAGCAGCGCGACCGGCAGGGCGATGGCCTCGCCGGTGGTGAGGTCCTGCTCCACCTGGTCCGTGATCGCCGACACGATGAGCGAGGTGCCGCCGACCAGGCCGGTCGCGTCCGGGGCCACGTCGTGCAACGCGTCCGGGACGTCGGCGAGCCGTTCCTGCAGGTCGCGGAGCGCCGCGGACTCCGCGTCGTCGGACAGCTCGGGGTCCAGCTCGGCGACCAGGAGGAACCCGTCGCCGTCCTGCGCGAGCAGGGGCGCCGCGGCCGGGTTGGCGGGCCCGTCGGGCAGCACGAACGGGTCGATGACCGAGACCACCCCGTCGACGGCCGCGACGTCCTCGCGGGCCGGCGCCAGCGCCTCCGCCAGCCCCTCGGTCGCGGGGTCCACGCCCTGCACGACGAGGCTCAGCGAGGCACCGGACGTGCTCGAGGCCGCGAGCAGCTCGCTCGCCCGCGCGCTGTCCGAGCCGGGGACGACGGGCTCGCCGGTGCTCAGCCGGTCGAACAGGTTCTGCCCGCCGACGCCGACGAGCGCCACCGCGAAGCAGCCCGCGGCCACGACGGCCCAGACGAGCACCGTGAGGCGGGGGTGGCGGGCGACCAGGCGGCCGAGGCTCTCGAACACGCGGGCCAGCATCGCAGGCCGGACGCCCCTCGCGCACCACCGGTCCCATCCGTCCCACGGCGCGGCGTGTGGGACGGCGCCCGTAGGCTCGTGGGCATGGATCTGTTCGACGCGGTGACCACCTCGGCGCAGGGCACGCCCGCCCCGTCGGCGGGGGCGCCGCTGGCGGTGCGCATGCGCCCGCGCAGCCTGGCGGAGGTCGCCGGGCAGGAGCACCTGCTGGTGCCGGGCTCGCCGCTCCGGCGGCTCGTCGAGCCGGGCGACGCGACCGCGCGGCGGGCGGCGCCGTCGTCGGTCGTGCTCTGGGGTCCGCCGGGCACGGGCAAGACGACGCTGGCCTACCTGGTCGCCACGACGTCCGGCCGCCGGTTCGTCGAGCTGTCGGCCGTGACCGCAGGCGTCAAGGACGTGCGGCAGGTCGTGGACGACGCCCGGCGCCGGCTGGCGTCCGACGGCTCGGAGACGGTGCTGTTCATCGACGAGGTGCACCGGTTCACCAAGGCCCAGCAGGACGCGCTGCTGCCGAGCGTGGAGAACCGCTGGGTGACGCTCGTCGCGGCGACGACGGAGAACCCGAGCTTCTCGGTGAACTCCCCGCTGCTGTCCCGGTCGCTGCTGCTGACCCTCAAGCCCCTCGAGACCGACGACGTCCGGGCGCTGATCCGACGGGCCGTCGAGGACGAGCGCGGGCTGGGCGGGGCGGTCGTGCTCACCGACGACGCCGAGGACCACCTGCTCCGGCTGTCCGGCGGTGATGCCCGCAAGGCGCTGACGATCCTCGAGGCGGCCGCGGGCGCCGCGCTGGCGGACCGGGAGGCGCGCCTGGCGGACCCGGACGTCGACCTCGGCGACGACGTGGACGCCCCGGCGGTCGTCGACCTCGCGACCACGGAGCGCGCGATCGACGTCGCCGCCGTCCGGTACGACCGGGACGGGGACCAGCACTACGACGTCATCAGCGCGTTCATCAAGTCGGTGCGCGGCTCCGACGTCGACGCGTCCCTGCACTACCTCGCCCGGATGATCGCGGCGGGGGAGGACCCGCGGTTCATCGCCCGGCGCATCGTCATCTCGGCGTCCGAGGACGTGGGCATGGCCGACCCGAGCGCGCTGCAGACCGCGGTCGCCGCGGCGCAGGCCGTGCAGCTCATCGGGATGCCCGAGGCGCGGATCATCCTGGCCGAGGCGGTCGTGCACCTGGCGACGGCCCCGAAGTCGAACGCCGCCTACAACGGGATCAACGCCGCCCTCGCGGACGTGCAGGCGGGCCGGCTCGGGTCGGTGCCCGCGCACCTGCGGGACGCGCACTACGCCGGCGCCAAGCAGCTGGGGCACGGCAAGGGCTACCTGTACGCGCACGACCACCCGCACGGGATCGCCGCGCAGCAGTACCTCCCGGACGACCTGGTCGGGACGCGGTACTACAGCCCCACGGAGAACGGGTACGAGCGGCAGGTCGGCGAGCGGCTCGGCCGGATCCGGTCGGTGCTGGACCAGGCGCCGCCGCCGCAGGACCACTGACCGCGCTCCCGACCGCGCCGCATTAGGCCCAGCGACCCGCACCCGGTAGAGTTGCACGGTCGTCCGCACCCCGGGTCATCTCGGTGGGTCAGCCGGACGGCCGCCTGGGGTCCTAGCCGCGTCCGCCTCGTACGGACGCACGGAGGTCGGCCCCACGCCCCGCCCGGGTTCGCCGGGCACGGGTGTGCCGTACGAGAAACGACAGGAAGAACCACATGAGCAACGTGACGCGTGCGCGTCGCCAGGTGCGCCTCTCGCGCGCCCTCGGCCTCGCGCTCACCCCGAAGGCCGTCAAGCACTTCGAGAAGCGCCCCTACCCGCCCGGCGAGCACGGCCGCGCCCGCCGCCGCACCGAGTCGGACTACGCGGTGCGTCTGCGCGAGAAGCAGCGTCTGCGCGCCCAGTACGCGCTGCGCGAGAAGCAGCTCGCCCGTGCGTACGAGGACGCCCGCAAGGCCCCGGGCCTGACCGGTGAGGCCCTGGTCGAGGACCTCGAGACCCGTCTCGACGCGCTGGTGCTCCGCGCCGGCTTCGCCCGCACCATCCTGCAGGCGCGCCAGGTCGTGACCCACCGCCACATCCTGGTCGACGGCAAGATCGTGGACCGTCCGTCCTTCCGCGTGAAGGAGGGCCAGACCCTGCAGATCAAGCCCAAGTCGCAGACCACCGTGCCGTTCCAGGTGGCCGCCGCCGGTGCCCACCGCGACGTGCTGCCGGCCGTCCCGGGCTACCTGGACGTCCAGCTCGAGAAGCTGTCGGCCGTGCTGGTGCGCCGCCCGAAGCGCGCCGAGGTCCCCGTGACCTGCGACGTCCAGCTGGTCGTCGAGTACTACGCCCGCTGAGCCACCCGGCTCGCAGGTCCGCGACGCCCCCGCACCGGCCCCCACGGGTCGGCGCCGGGGCGTCGCGGCGTTCCCGGCCCGCACGCGCGGCCGGTCGCCCGGCGCGACACCGCACGCCGGGTAGGGTTCCGGTGTCGTCGGCGCGGTGCCGGCACGAGCAGAAGGGCTGGCCATGCTGGGAGACATCGCGGGGCTCATCGCGGCCATCGCCTTCGTGCTGCTGGTGGGCGCGCTCGCCGTGCCGCTGGTGAAGCTCGGGCGGGTGCTGGACGAGACCCGGACCTCCGTCAAGGAGATCACCGAGCACACGGTGCCGATCCTGGACGAGGCGGCCACCACGGTGTCGTCCACGAACACCCAGCTCGAGCGGGTGGACGCGATCACGACCTCGGCCGCGCAGATCACGCAGAACGCCTCCGCGTTGACGTCGCTGTTCGCGGCGACCGTCGGCGGCCCGATGATCAAGGTCGCCGCCTTCAGCTACGGCGTGCGGCGCGCGCTGTCCGGCCTGGGCCGCGGGCGGTCCGGGCGATGAGCCGGCTGCTCTGGGTCGCGGTCGGCGCCGCTGCGGCGGTCGCCGGCGCCAAGCGGCTCGGCCTGCTGGACGACCTGACCGGCGCCCCCGCCGGCCACGGCGCGCACGCCGACGGCTCGGCGACCGGCGCGGCCGGGACCGCCCGGGCCACCGCCGCCACGG
>NZ_JAHVCI010000106.1:0-5802 GCF_019265565.1 Cellulomonas sp. PS-H5 | reverse complement strand
CCCGTGCCGGCGCCGGTACCACCGCCGCCACCACCGCCGCCGACCGGCGGGTCCACCGGGTCGGGCGCGCCCGGCGCCGGCGCCGCCGCGACGGCGAACGCCACGCCGACCGGCGCCGACTCCCGCGCGCCGAGCGCCTGCACGACGGACCCGGCGTAGCGACCGGCGGGCAGCGCCCCGGCGTACGCGAGCGTCCACCGGCCGTCCGCGCCGACCACGGTCTCGCCCGCGAGCGAGGCCGGCACCGCGGCCGCCGCGGCCAGCGCGGCGGTCCGGACCTCGGCGCCGCCGGCCGTCGCGACGTCCGCCACCCGCACCACGGCGCCGGGGAACCCGGTCCCGGACAGCGAGGTGACCTCGGCCCCGGCCGGCAGGTCGCCGGCGGGCGCGTCGGTGACGGCCAGGCCGGTGAGGTCGGCGCGCTGCGTCAGCCACTCCGCCGGGCCGGTGGGCCGGTCGATCACGCGGGTCTCGCCGATGCAGCCGTTCCAGCCGTTGCGCGCCGCGCCGTCGACCCAGTCCGACCCGAGCAGCCAGGGCATGTCCGCCTGGACCGAGTGCCCGAGCGTGTCGGTGGCGTTGCGCAGCACCGGGGCGCCGTCGATGTACATCGTGGTCGTGGACGACGCCGGGTCGTTGACGATCGCGACGTGCGACCAGCTGTCGACCATGATCTCGCCGGACCACGCCGTGCGGTCGCCCTTGGTCGCGGCGATCGGGACCTCGGTGAACTGGAACTCGCGCAGGTTCGAGATGCCGAGCGCGACCGGGGAGGCGGTGTAGTCCCACTGCGACCACGGCATGCCGGGGAGCTGCGAGCGGTCGCCGGACCGGACGACGGCCTTCGACCAGCCGTTCACGCCCGCGTCCCAGGTCGGGTCGAGCTGGAGGAACGTCTCGATCGTGTAGCCCTCCGGGAACGTCTCGGCGTTCACCGGGGCGTCGGAGGCCGTCGTCAGGTAGCTGAACCGGGCCGCGGACGAGTTGGCGAAGCACACCGCGGCGCCGTCGGACGAGTAGCCGTGCACGTCGTCCCGGACGATCGTCACGTCGCCGGCCTGCGCCGTGGCCGAGCCGGAGGCGGCGATCGTCGCGCGGGTCAGGTCGTTGCCCGCCGCCACGTCGGGGATCGTGCCGCCCTCGGGCAGCACGCCGGTGGGGAGGTCGTTCATGCGCCAGTGCGCGACGGTGCCCTCGGCCTCAGCGAAGTCGAGCGCGTTGCCGGGCAGCTCCGTGGTGACGGGGTCGGGGCCGACGAAGCCGTCGAGCAGCACGTCGCGCGCCCGCTGGGTCAGCGACGGCCAGACGCCCGCGCCGGGGCCGAAGTCGGGGTCGAAGCCGGCGAACCGCTCCGAGAAGTCGAGGTCGAGCGTGAACCGCTGGTTCGGGCCGTCCAGGAACGGCTGGTCGTAGCTCGTCAGGGTCTCCTGCGGCTTGGCGGTCACCCACGGCGACGCCGTCTGCATCGTCACGGTGTCGTGCGCGAGGTCGAACTCGACCAGGCCGAGGTAGCCGTTCCCGCCCTCGTAGGCCATCTGGTAGTCGATCAGCACGTTCGTGACCGAGTGCCCGAAGTCGTTCGTGCGGGTCTGCTGGGTCGCCCCGTGGAAGTGGCCGTTGAACGTGAGGAAGATCTGGTCGCTGCTGCGGATCAGCTTGTCCCAGAGCTCCTCGCCGTACTCCGTGTCGCGCGGCGAGGTCTGGTCGGGGCCGATGTTGAGCAGCGAGTGCGTGGTCAGGATGACCGGGACGTCGGGGTGCGCCGCCATGGCGTCCTTCGCCCACTGCATCGTCTGGTCCGACACCCGCCAGGCGAGCGCGAGCACCATGAACTCCTGACCCTCGGCCTCGAAGACGTGGTACTGGCTCAGCCCGGTCGGGTCGCTGCCGCCGTAGGTCGCCTGCGTCGCCGCGCGCGCGGGACCGAAGTACTGCAGGAACGGCTCGTTCGCCGGGTCGTAATCGGTGTCGTCCAGGGTGTCGTCCGAGTTCCGGACGTCGTGGTTGCCCGGGAGGATCGAGTAGGGCAGCCCGCCCTGCTCGAGCGTCCGCATCGCCGTGTCGGCCGCCTGCCACTCCGCGGTCTGCCCGACGCGGTCGACGACGTCGCCGAGGTGCGCAACGAACGGGATGTTGAGCTCGTCGGCGTGCTCCACGAGAAACCGCGTCTGCTCGCGGAACGGGTCCGTGCCGTAGCGGGGGAGGAACTGGTCCGCCGAGTACCGCGAGTAGAACTGCGTGTCGGGCAGCACGGCGAGCGTGAACCGCGAGCCGGGCTCGTCCGACGCCGCGGCCGGGACGGCGGCGGCCGGGGTCGCGGCGCTCGCGGCCGGCGGGGCGGCGGCGAGCAGGGTGCCGGCCACGGCTGCGGCGGCGACGGCCGCGAGGGCACGGGCAGGGGCGCGCCGCGACGCGCGCGGGGGCGTCGGGGCAGGGTGAGGTCGCACGGGAGGGTCTCCGGTGGGTGGGGGTGGGCGCGCCGGTCCGGACGCGCCGCACCACCGTGGCCAGCGGTTCTGAACTCCGCGTGACGTCCCGCGGACCCGTGCGTGGCCCGCGGGTGAAACGGTGGCTGAGGGCGGGCTGTGCGCGGGGTGGGCGGCCTGGGCGGGTCAGCCGCCCCGACTCACGCGCGACGGATCACGCGCTCGGGCAGGGGCGACGGCAGCGCGCCGCCGCCCGGGCCACCCGCGCGGAGCCACGCCTCCAGGGCGGCGGTGTCGGCGTCGCCGGACAGCCGCTCGAACCACACCGGACCCGCGCCCGCGCGCCGGGAGGCCCCGGTCGGCCGCGCGACGACCACGTCGCCGCGCTCGCACGCGTCGAGGCAGTCGACCTCCGTCAGGCGGGCGGCGCCGCGGGCCGCCAGCGCGCGCAGGCGGGCCAGCTGGCCGCCGGGCAGCGGGTCGTCGACGCCGAGCGTCTCGCCCGCGCACAGCGCGCAGGCCGTGAGCCCGGGGACGTCGCCGTCGGGGCCGGGCGCGTCGGGGGTCTCGGGCACCGGACGACGATAGCGGCGCGTCGGTCCCGTCCTCGCCGCGCCCCCTCCGCCCGCGCCGCGCCCGCGCCGCCCCGACCCCGCCCCGAGCGCCCGAGCGCGGTCGTTCCCGTCGAGCGCGGGAGCTCCTGCCACCGCCCTCGACGAGAACCACCGCCCTCGACGAGAACCACCACGCTCGACGCGGGCGAGAGGCCACCCCCGTCGGTCAGGGCAGGTCGTCGCCCTGCCACGGGTACGACGGCTGCGCGCCGAGCCGGGTCACCGACGCAGCCGCCACCCGCGTCGCCAGCGCCGCCGCCTGCTGGACCGGCAGCCCGTCCGCGATCCCCGCGGCGAGCGCCCCGACGAATGCGTCGCCCGCGCCGGTCGTGTCGAGCGCGTCGACCCGCCGCGCCGGCAGCGACCACGCCTCGCCGTCCTCGATGCCGACGACCCCGCCCGCCCCGAGCGTGACGACGACCGACCGCACGCCCAGCGCCGCGAGCTCGGCGGCGGCGTCCGCGGGCTCCCGGTCGCGCCGGCCGAGCAGGATCGCCGCCTCGTGCTCGTTGACCACCAGCGGGTCGGCGGCGCGCACGGTCTCGGTCGGGAGCTCGGCGGCGGGCGCGACGTTCAGCAGCAGCCGGGTGCCTCCGGCAGCGGCGACCCGGGCGACGTGCGCGACGGTGGCGAGCGGGATCTCGGCCTGCACGACGCACACCCGCGCCTCGCCGATCAGGTCGGCCGCGGCGTCCACGAGCCGCGGGGAGACGGACGCGTTCGCGCCCGGGACCACGACGATCGTGTTCTCGGCGTCGTCCGCCAGGGTCACGACGGCGAGGCCGGTGGGCGCGTCGACGACGGTCACGTGGTCCAGGTCGACGCCCGCGTCGCGCAGGCCGGCGAGGGCGATCCCGGCGTTCACGTCGTCGCCGACCGCGGCGACCAGCGCCACCTCGGCGCCGAGCCGCGCGGCCGCCACCGCCTGGTTGGCGCCCTTGCCGCCGGGCAGGACGCTCGAGGTGTGCCCGAGCAGGGTCTCCCCGGGGTGCGGGTGACGCTCGACCTGCACGATGAGGTCCGCGTTGACCGACCCCACGACGACGACGTCTCGCGCCACGTCCGTCTCCCCCCACGCTGCGGTCCCGGGTGCCTGCCGCCCATCCTGCCCCGCCGACACCCCGCGGGGCGTTCCCGCGGGGTGTCGGAGTTGAGCGCCGCTGTTCGTGTTGCCGTATGGGCCGGTCGGGTGACGTGGCTCCGAACCCCCGCGAGGCGCCTGCGCGCAGCCGTAGGTTCCGCTCGGCGCAGGAGCGCGCAGGGGCGGCGCAGCGACCGGCTTCCTGTCCCGGGTCGTCGCCCTGGGGCCAGCCCCTGACCTCGCGGAGGTGAGCATGGAGTTCTTCGACGTCCCCGCCGACCGGGCGGCGCAGTTCCGGGACCACGTCGTCGCGCGTGAGCCCTACCACCTGCGTGACCTGGCCTCCTGGATGGACCAGACCGGGGGACCCCTGGACGAGATGGACGCCTCGGTCGCGTCGCTGGTGCCGCTGTGGGAGTGGTGTCTCGACCTGGCCAAGGCGGACTTCCTGGGCCTGACCGAGGGCCTCGTGCCGGCCACGGATCCCGGGCTCAGCGTGCTCGCCGACCCGGAGTACGGGGAGCTGATGCGGCAGTCGCGGGTGGCAGGTGACCGGTTGATGCACTACCTGCGCCTCGTCGTCGGCCGCTTGCACCCCCCCACGCAGTGGGGGGTCTACCGGTCGTCGCTGGGGCGCCGGGACTACGCCCACCACCAGACGGCGCTACTGCTCCCGGGGTTCCACGCGCGCGGAGAAGGCGCGTTCGCGTTGTGGGTCCATCCGGTGCTCACGTCCGTGTCTATAGCGGTCCGCCGCGGCCTCGACAACTCCGACCGACTGACGAAGATCGTCGTCCCCGCCCTCCCACCCGGTCTGACCGTCGGCGACCAGGACCGCCTCCCCTCGGTGCTGCGCCCGTACCTCGACGCGGACCTCCCGCCCGCGCCCGAGGAGGCGCGGACGTCGCCGGTCGCGGATTGGCTCGGCGTCCCGGCCCCCGTGGCCCCGCCGGTCCCGGCGGGGCGGGAGCCCGGCTCGTGGTCCGAGACGATCCTCGCCCGGGGTCCCGCCGAGGGGCTGGAGGACCTCGCGCTGCTGGCGCCGCTGCCGGCGGACCGGGTCGCCGAGGCGCTGCGCGAGGGAGGGTTCCGCGACCTCACCGAGGCGGACGTGCTGGCCGAGGCCGACGTCACCCACCCAGACGGCGTCGCGCACCTGATGACGGCGGTCCACCGCGGGCGGCTGCGGGCGGTTCACCTGGAGCCGGTCGATCCCGACGAGGAGACGTGGGAGCGCCTGATGGCGCCGCTGCGGATGCTGGCCGTCGAGCTCGGCGCGAACCTCGTGGACGAGGGCGACTACCCGGACTGATCCGGTCCGTCCCGGTGGCGCTGACGCGCCGCCGGAACGCGCACCGGTAGGCTGGGCACGCGCCGGCTCGGACCCGCGGGTCCGGGACGGCGATGCACCGGGACCGCCGTCGCATCCTGCGCAGGTCCCGTGCGCCTGTAGCTCAGTGGATAGAGCACCGCTCTCCTAAAGCGGGTGTCGGCAGTTCGAGTCTGCCCAGGCGCACAACGGACGTCCGCGCGCGCCGCCAGCGGCCCGCGGTCGTCCGCCGAGGCACCCCGCCGTGACAAGGCGGGGACGCCCCACGGCGCGCCCGCAGCACCGGCGCCCGCCGCCCCCGGCGCGAGCCCCGGGCCCGCGGGCGGCGCACGCGGCGACGCGTCGCGCGCA
>NZ_JAHVCI010000105.1:0-6141 GCF_019265565.1 Cellulomonas sp. PS-H5 | reverse complement strand
TAGTCACTGACTACTCGCTCGACGTGTCGAGTACCCCCTCGCCGCGAGCCGCTTCCGCGGCGCCCGCGCCGCACCGCGCCGCGCCGCGCCGCGACTGCCTACGCGACACGTCGAGTGCCTATCCCCCGGATGGGCACTCGACGTGTCGCGTGTTCACTCGACGGGGCGGACGCAGGCGGGCCGTCGCCTGGCGCGTGGTCCGCGCCTCGGCCTGAGCTGCCGCCCGCGTGCGGGCGCCCGCCTGCCGGGCACGCCTGCCGACCGAGCGAGTAGTCGACACGTCGAGCGAGCAGTCACCGCTTGCTCGCTCGACGTGTCGAGTACCCCCTCGCCGCGCGCCCCTTCCGCCGCGCCCCACGGCGCCGCCGACTGCCTACGGGACACGTCGAGTGCCTATCCGCTGGATGGGCACTCGACGTGTCGCATGCTCACTCGACGGCGCGCTCGCAGGCGGGCCGCAGCCCCGCGCGTCCGGCGCAGGCAGCCCGGCGCGCCCGGCGCAGGCGCCGTCGGGCTCGGCGTCAGCGCGTCGGGTCGACGTGGCCGAAGCGGTGGCGGGTGCGGGACACCGCCTGCTCGCGCACGACCGTCATCAGCTCCCGGCGTCCGCTCGCCACGACGGGCGCGTCCAGCACCGTCACCTCGCCCGTGCGCGTGACCGCCGCCGCGCGCAGACCCGGCGCCGAGCCGACGACGCGCACCCGGCCCGTGACCTCGCCCGCCGCGACCCGCAGCGCGAACGCGTCGTCCGCCTCCTCCGCGGCCCGGCTCACCGTCGCCGGCACGCCCGCGGTCCGCGCCGCCGACAGCACGCGGAGCACGTCGCGCTCGCGCCCGTCGGCCCCGACCCGCACGGTCAGGTGCGGCACGGGCCGGTGCCGGAGCGCGTTCTCCTCGGAGGCCAGGCCGGACGGGTCGTGCGCGGTGCCGAGCTCGTCGGCCCAGACCCGGGCGTCGTCGGCGTGCGCCCAGGCCAGCCACGCCTCGTCGTCGAGCGCCGCGACCTCCGGCGCGTCCGACCACGCGCCGAGCTGCGCGACGTAGGACGGGCCGCCGGCCTTCGCGCCAGGGCCGACCACCGAGGCCTTCCAGCCGCCGAACGGCTGCCGCTGCACGATCGCGCCGGTGATGTGCCGGTTCACGTACGCGTTGCCGACCTCGACCCGGTCGAGCCAGTGCGCGATCTCGGCCTCGTCGAGCGAGTGCAGACCACCGGTCAGGCCGAGCGCGACGGCGTTCTGCACCGCGATCGCCTCGTCGAGGGTGTCGACCCGGATCACGCCGAGCACCGGGCCGAAGCACTCGGTGAGGTGGAACCAGGAGCCGGGACGCACGCCGTGCTTGACGCCGGGCGTCCACAGCCGGCCGTCCTCGTCGAGCTGCCGCGGCCTCACCAGCCACTCCTCGCCCTCGTCCAGGGTGGTCAGCGCGCGGAGCAGCTTGCCCGACGCCGGCTCGACCAGCGGGCCCATCGTGGTGCCGAGGTCGTCGGACCAGCCGACGCGCAGCGACGACACCGCGTCCGCGAGCTGCCGGCGCAGCCGGTCGGACGTGCCGGCCGAGCCGACGAGGATCGCCAGCGACGCCGCCGAGCACTTCTGCCCCGCGTGCCCGAACGCCGACCGCACCAGGTCCGCCACCGCGAGGTCCACGTCGGCCGACGGCGTGATGATCAGCGCGTTCTTGCCGGAGGTCTCCGCGAGCACGTCCAGGTCGGGGCGCCAGCCGGCGAACAGCTGCGCGGTCTCGAGCGAGCCGGTCAGCACGACCCGCGCGACGTCCGGGTGCGTGACGAGCCTGCGGCCGACCTCGCCCTCGGGCGACAGCACGACCTGCAGCGCGGCCTCCTCGACCCCGGACGCGTCGAGCGCCCGCTGGATCGCCGCGCCGGCCACCCGCACGCACCGCGGGGTCTGCGGCGCGGGCTTGATCAGCACCGGCGACCCGGCCGCGAGCGCCGCCAGCACCGAGCCGACCGGGATGGCGACGGGGAAGTTCCAGGGCGGTGTGACGACGGTGACGCCGCGCGGCCGGAACACGGCACCCGGGACGCGCCCGTCCGCGAGCTCCTCCGCGCGGTCCGCGTAGTATCGGGCGAAGTCGACGGCCTCGCTGACCTCGGGGTCGGCCTCGGCGACGGTCTTGCCGCCCTCGTGCACCATCGTCGCGACCAGGTCGCCGCGGGCGCCCTCGAGCTCGTCGGCGGCGCGGCGCAGCACGGCGGCGCGCTCGGCGGGGGTGCGGGCGGACCACGCGGGCGCGGCGGCGACGGCGCGGGCGACGACCGCGTCCACCTCGGCCTCGGTGCCGACCTCGACGGCGCCGGCCGGCGGCTCGACGTCCGCCGCGACCAGGCGGGCCGCCCAGTCCCGCGACTCGGCGACGGCCGGGTCGGTGTCGGCGGCGTTCCGGAACGCGCCCGGCTGCGGCGACGGCGCCCCGGGGTCGCGCGGCAGCCGGCGGCGCTCGACCGGCACCCGGTCCGAGCCCGCCACGGACGCGAGGAAGGCGTCCTCCTGGGAGGCGATGCCCTCGTCCGGGCCGTCCCCGCCGGCGAACAGCGCGTGCAGGAAGTTCTGGTGCGCGGCGTTCTCCTCCAGCCGGCGCACCAGGTAGGAGATCGCGACGTCGAAGTCCTGCTTCGCGACGACCGGCGTGTAGAGCAGCACCTGGCCGACCTCGCGCTGCACCGCGCGGGCCTGCGCCGGGGCCATGCCCTGCAGCATCTCGATGTCGAGCGCCTCGGACACCCCGCGGTGCGCGGCGAGCAGGTGGGCGTAGGCGACGTGGAACAGGTTGTGGCTGGCGACGCCGACGCGCAGCGCGGAGGTCCGCGTCGGGTCGAGCGCGCGCCGGA
This sequence comes from Cellulomonas sp. PS-H5, assembly GCF_019265565.1. NCBI lineage: Bacteria > Bacillati > Actinomycetota > Actinomycetes > Micrococcales > Cellulomonadaceae > Cellulomonas > Cellulomonas sp. PS-H5. The sequence continues at coordinate 3,284 of NZ_JAHVCI010000105.1, read as the reverse complement.
CCAGCCGGACGTAGTGCGCGTCGACGTCGGGCTTGCCGGCGTACGGCGCCTGCGCCCAGCCGTGCAGCTCGGCCTCGACCTGCTCCATCGCGAGGTTGGCGCCCTTGACCAGCCGCACCTTGAGCCGCGCGCCGCCCGCCTCGACCCGGCGCCGCGCGATCGCGGTGATTTCCTCGAGCGCGTCGGAGGTGTCGGGCAGGTAGGCCTGCAGCACGATGCCCATCTCGGCGCCGAGCACGTCGGGGTCGTTCACCAGCTCGTCGAACACCCGCACCGTCAGGGCGAGGTCGCGGTACTCCTCCATGTCGAGGTTGAGGAACGTGCCGCTCGCGGCGGCGGCCCGGTACAGCGGGAGCAGCCGGTCGACGACCCGCCGCACGCTGCCCTCGGTGTCCCAGGTCGACAGCTGGCTCGCCACGGCCGAGACCTTGATCGACACGTAGTCGACGTCCGGGCGGGCGGCGAGCTCGGCGACACGGTGCAGCCGGCGGTTCGCCTCGTCCTCGCCGAGCACGGCCTCTCCGAGCAGGTTGAGGTTGAGCCGGAAGCCCTCCTTCCGGGCGCGCGCCAGGTGCGGGCCGAGCCCCGGTCCGGCGTCGGCGACCAGGTGGCCGACGAGCTGGCGCAGCCGGATCCGCGCCGCGGGCACGACGGCGGACGGCAGCAGCGGGGCCACCTTCGCGCCGACGCCGAGCAGCGCCCGGTCCACGCCGCCGAGGAACGCCGCGGCGTCGGCGGCGCGGTCGCCGAGGTCGGCGAGCTCGGCCGCGGCGACCCGGGCGTCCTCCGGCCGGGCGACCCGGTCGACGAACCGCACCGCGAGCTCCAGGCCGGCGGGGTCGGCGACCAGGGCGGCGAGCCGGCCGGTCGCGCGGCGCTCGGCGGGGGTCTCGTCGGCGGCGGTCGCGTCCATCCAGCGGTGCGCGAGGTCCACCGCGTCCCGGGTCAGGTGCTCGGGGGCGGGCGTCGCGGCGTCGGCGGCGGCGGCCGGGTCCTGGGTCGTCGTCATGGCGGGATCCTTCCCGAGCGCCCCGCGCCCCGTCTTGCACCGATCGGCCGGGCCACCGGGCCCGATCCGTGACACGTGCCCGTCACGCGCAGCACCTACGCTGCCCCCGACATGGAACGCCGTCCACCCCACCTCGCCGCGGCCCCCGCCGCGCACGCCGCCGCGCCCGCCGCCGACGCCCCCGCGCGCGCCCTGCTCCGCGCCCTCACCCCCGCCCTGCTCCGGCTGTGCGACGACCTGACCGGCACGATGTTCTGCGCCAAGGACGTGACCGGCCGGTACGTGGTGGTCAACGACGCGTTCGTCCGCCGCACCCCGGAGCGGTCGCGCCGCACGGTCGTCGGCCGCACCGCCGCCGAGCTGTTCCTCCCGCACCTCGCCGAGCGGTACGACGCCCAGGACCGCGACGTGCTGGCGACCGGTCGGGCGCTGCACCGCGAGCTCGAGCTGATCCGCCGCCCCGGCGGCCCGCCCGGCTGGTACCTCACGTCCAAGGAGCCGGTGCGCGACGACGCCGGCGCGGTGGTCGGGCTGGTGAGCATCTCGCAGGCGCTGCGCGCGGGCGACGCCGACGCGGCGACCGTCGAGGCCCTGTCCCGGATCGCGGCGTTCGTGCAGCGCCGGCTCGCGGACCCGCCGACGGTGGCCGAGCTCGCCGAGGCGGCGGGCTGCTCGCCGTCGACGCTCGACCGCCGGGTGCGCCGGGTGTACGCGCTGTCCCCGCAGCAGTACGTGCTGCGGGCGCGGGTCGACCACGCGGCCGCGCTGCTCAGCGGGTCGGACCTGCCGCTCGCCGAGGTGGCCGCGGCGGCCGGGTTCTACGACCAGGCGTCGTTCACCCGCACGTTCGGCCGGCTGACCGGCGAGACGCCCGCCCAGTTCCGCCGGGCGGTGGCCCCGCTGGTCCCGTCGCTGGTCCCGCCGCTGCCGTGGCCCCGGGCCGCGGGCTGAGCCACGATGGACGCATGACACCCGCTCCGCAGATCCCCACCGTCACGCTCAAGGGCGGCGCGATGCCGCTGCTCGGCCTCGGCACCTGGCAGTCCGAGGGCGGCGACGCCGAGCGCGCCGTGGTCGCCGCGCTCGAGCTCGGCTACACGCACGTCGACACCGCCACCGGCTACGGCAACGAGGCCGAGGTCGGCCGCGCGCTGTCGCTCGTCGACGTCGACCGGGACGCCGTGTTCGTCACCACCAAGCTGCCGCCGGACCACGCCGGCCGCGAGCGCCAGACGCTGCACGAGTCGCTGGCCGCCCTCGGCACCGACCACCTCGACCTGTGGCTGGTCCACTGGCCGCCGAACAAGCAGGCGACGCCGGCCACCTGGGAGCAGTTCATCGCCGCGCGCGACGAGGGTCTGGTGCGCTCGATCGGCGTGTCCAACTACTCGATCGCGCAGATCGACGAGCTGATCGCCGCCACCGGCGAGGCCCCCGCGGTGAACCAGATCCCGTGGAGCCCGGGCGACTTCGACGCCGACCTGCTGGCGGCGCACGCCGAGCGCGGCGTCGTCGTCGAGGGGTACAGCCCGTTCAAGCGCACCGACCTGGACGACCCGGTGCTCACCGCGATCGCCGAGGCGCACGGCGTCAGCACCCGCCAGGTCGTGCTGCGCTGGCACGTGGACCACGGGATCGTCGTGATCCCGAAGTCGACCAACAAGGACCGCATCGCGCACAACCTCGAGGCGCTGCAGTTCACGCTGTCCGCCGACGAGCTGGCGCAGATCGACGGCCTGGGCGGCAAGTGACGGAGCCCGACGCGACGCGCGACCTCGGGACGCCCGTCCCGGGGTCGCCGTCGGTCCCCCCGCCCGCGACGCGCCGCGAGGCCCGGGCGCGGGCGGCGGGAGGACCGGGCGACACCCCCGACCCGCACGCCGTCGTCACCACCGGGCCCTCTCCAGCCCGCCGCTACGGGCGCGGCCGCGCCGTGGTGGCCGCCGCGACGAGCGCCGTGCTGGTCGCCGGCGTCGCGATCGCCGGGGTGCAGCTGCACCAGGCGCGGGAGCGCGCCGCGGAGGCCGAGCAGCGCGCCGAGGCGATCGGCCTCACGGCCGAGCTGTCCGCGGCCGAGGACGACTTCCTGTCCGAGCAGCGCCGCACCGCCGCGTCCGAGGCGTCCCGCCGGTCGACCGAGGCCGCCGCCCGCGTCGCCCGCGAGCAGGCGGAGGCCGAGGAGGCCGCGCGCGTCGCCGCCGAGCAGGCCGCAGCGGAGGCCGCCGCCGCCGAGGCCGCCCGCGCCGCGGAGGAGCAGGCCGCCGCCGAGGCCGCG
>NZ_JAHVCI010000104.1:0-6359 GCF_019265565.1 Cellulomonas sp. PS-H5 | reverse complement strand
TTCTGCCCGACACGCCGGGGCGTGTCGGGCAGAACACTCCACCGAACGCCACTCCGGCCCGCACGGAGCGCCTCGCGCGCGGCCCTAGGCTTCCGGGGTGACCACGCCCGACGCCCCCGACGCCCTCGACCCCGCCTGGCTCTCCCGCACCGTCGCGGTCGCCCTCGACGAGGACCTCGGCCCCGCCCCGGGCCGCGACGTCACCACCCAGGCCACCGTCGCCCCGGACGTCCCGGGCGTCGCCCACCTGGTGGCCCGCGAGGCCGGGGTCGTCGCCGGCCTGCCGGTCGTCGCCGAGGTGCTGCGCCAGGTCACCGACCGCCTCGGCCTCGCCCCCGCCACGGTCGACCAGCGGGTCGAGGACGGCACCGCCGTCGCGCCGGGCGACGTGCTGGCCGTGCTCACCGGCCCCGTGCAGGCGCTGCTGGTCGCGGAGCGCACCGCGCTGAACCTCGCGTCCCGCGCCTCCGGCGTCGCGACGCACGCCCGCCGCTGGGCCGACGCCCTGGCCGGGACCGGCGCGCAGGTGCTCGACACCCGCAAGACCACCCCCGGCCTGCGCGAGCTGGAGAAGTACGCGGTGCGCCGGGGCGGCGGCACCAACAAGCGCATGGGCCTGCACGACGTCGCGATGGTGAAGGACAACCACGTGGTGGCGGCCGGCGGGGTCGCGGCGGCGGTCGAGGCCGTGCGCGCGCGTTTCCCGGACGTGGCGATCCAGGTCGAGGCCGACACCACGGAGCAGGCGCTGGAGGCCGTGGGCGTCGGCGCCCGGTTCCTGCTGCTCGACAACATGCCGACGCCGGTGCTCGCGGCGACCGTCGAGGCCGTGCGCGCGAGGGAGGGGGCGACCGGGCGCGTCGAGCTCGAGGCCACCGGCAACCTCACGCTCGACCGCGCCGCCGAGGTCGCCGCGACCGGCGTCGACTACCTGTCGGTCGGGGCGCTCACGCACTCGTCGCCGATCCTGGACCTGGCGCTGGACCTGGTCGAGGGCGTCCGCGCGCCCGCGCCGGCCCCGTGACGGCCGGGGCCCCGCCCGCTCGGTAGGATTCCGGGCGTGACCGAGCCCCAGCAGACGCCCGCCCCCGCCGCCGACGACCTCCCCGAGCAGCTCCGGGTTCGGCGCGAGAAGCGGGACCGGATGCTGGCGGAGGGCGTCGAGCCGTACCCGGTCGGCGTCCCCCGCACCCACACCATCGCCGAGGTCCGCGCCGCGCACCCCGACCTGGAGCCCGGCCAGGAGACCGAGGACGTCGTCGGCGTCGCCGGCCGCGTCGTGTTCCTGCGGAACACCGGCAAGCTCTGCTTCGCCACGCTGCAGGACGGCGAGGGCAACCGGCTGCAGGCGATGCTCAGCCTGGCCAACGTCGGCGAGGACCGGCTCGCCGCGTTCAAGGCCGACGTCGACCTGGGCGACCACCTGTTCGTGCACGGCACCGTCGTGGCGTCCCGCCGCGGCGAGCTGTCCGTGATGGCCGACGCCTGGACCCTCGCGGCCAAGTCGCTGCGCCCGCTGCCCAACCTGTACGCGAAGGGCGACGAGGAGGCCCCGGAGCTGTCCGAGGAGGTGCGCGTCCGCCAGCGGTACGTCGACCTCATCGTGCGCCCGGCCGCCCGCGACACCGTCCGGCTGCGCGCCGGCGTCGTGCGCTCGCTCCGGGAGAACTTCCACCGCCGCGGCTACCTCGAGGTCGAGACCCCGATGCTGCAGACCCAGCCCGGCGGCGCCGCGGCGCGCCCGTTCGTCACGCACATGAACGCGTTCGACATCGACCTGTACCTGCGGATCGCGCCGGAGCTGTTCCTCAAGCGCGCCGCGGTCGGTGGCCTGGAGCGCGTGTTCGAGATCAACCGGAACTTCCGCAACGAGGGCGCGGACTCCACGCACTCGCCGGAGTTCGCGATGCTCGAGGCGTACGAGGCCTACGGCGACTACGACACGATGGCGGCGCTCACCCAGGACCTGGTGCAGACCGCCGCGCAGGACGTGCTCGGCACGACCACGATCACCCTCCCGGACGGCGAGGAGTACGAGGTCGGCGGCGACTGGGCGCAGCTCACGATGTACGGCTCGCTGTCCGAGTCGCTCGGCGAGGAGATCACGCCCGAGACCTCGGTGGCGCACCTGCAGAAGATCGCCGACCGCCTCGACGTGCAGCTCGACCCGAACCGGGTGAGCCACGGCAAGCTCGTCGAGGTGATCTGGGAGCACCAGGTGGGCGACCACCTGCACGCGCCGACCTTCGTGCGGGACTTCCCGGTCGAGACCAGCCCGCTGACCCGCGACCACCGCAGCATCAAGGGCCAGGTCGAGAAGTGGGACCTGTACGTCCGCGGCTTCGAGCTCGCCACCGCGTACTCCGAGCTGGTCGACCCGGTGATCCAGCGGCAGCGTTTCGAGGCGCAGGCGATCCTGGCGGCCGCCGGCGACGACGAGGCCATGCAGCTCGACGAGGACTTCCTCGCGGCCGTCGAGTACGCGCTGCCGCCGACCGGCGGCATGGGGATGGGCGTGGACCGCCTGCTCATGGCGCTGACCGGCCTCGGCATCCGGGAGACGATCCTGTTCCCGCTGGTGAAGCCCCAGGCCTGATCCACCGCGCCGCGCACCCGCCCGGCGGCCCCCGCGGGCCGCCGGGCGGTGCCGTTCTCCGGCGTACCCTGGTCCGTATGAACATCGGTCCTGCGCTCGCCGCGCTCATCCCGTCCGTCGGCGTCGGGGTGATCTTCTGGATCGCCATCCGCGCGCTCATCAACGCCGATCGCACGGAACGCGCCGCTTTGGCGCGCATGGACCGCGAGGACGCGGCGCGCGCGAATGAGGCGGGCACTTCGCCCGAAATCTGAACCATTGACACGCGTCCTTTGACGCGACGCCATTCGGCTGCCATGCTTTTCCCGCACGCACATATTCGCCGCTCGCCGATCGGGGGCCTGCGACGGCGGCCGATGCTCGGGAGGGCGAAATGGCACAGAAGGTTCAGGTCCTGCTGGTCGACGACATTGACGGCGGCACGGCGGACGAGACGGTGACGTTCGCGCTCGACGGCGTCTCCTACGAGATCGACCTCACGAGCGCCCACGCGGCCGAGCTGCGCGACGCGCTCGGCACCTGGGTCGGCCACGCCCGCAAGGTCGGCGGCCGCTCCTCCGCGGGCCGCAGCAGCGGTGGCGGCGCCAGCCGTCCGCGCCGGTCCTCCGACGCCGGCGCCGTGCGCGCCTGGGCCAAGGAGAACGGCTACGAGGTCTCCGAGCGCGGCCGCATCTCCGCCGAGATCCGCGACGCCTACGAGGCCGCCCAGGGCTGACGCCCGCGGAACGCACGCGAACGGCCCGGCACCCCGCGAGGGGTGCCGGGCCGTCCTGCGTCCGAGGCCGGGCTCAGCCGCGCGTCGCCGTCAGCTCGCGCACCGCGGCGTACTGCTCGCGCACACGCGGCGCCGGGTCGGCCTCGTAGAGCTCCGCCTCGCCCGCGGCGGTCCACGCCGGCGGCTGCTCCGACCCGCCGAGCACCCACGCGGCCTGGCGCGCGGCGCCGTCGGCGACGTACTCGCCCGGCGTCGGCACGGTCACCGCGGTGCCGAGCACGGCCGGCGCGATCCGCCGGACCGCCTCGGACTGCGCGCCGCCGCCGATGAGGGACACCCGCTCGACCGGCACGCCCTGCGCGCGCAGCGCGTCCAGGCCGTCGGCCAGCGCGCACAGCATGCCCTCGACCGCGGCCCGGGCCAGGTGCGCGGGCGTGGTGTTCGCCAGCCGCATCCCGTGCAGCGCGCCGGTCGCGTCGGGCTTGTTCGGGGTCCGCTCGCCCTCGAGGTACGGGACCAGCACCAGCCCGTCGGCGCCGGCGGGCGCGGACAGCGCGAGCGCGGACAGGCCCGCGTGGTCGACGCCGAGCATCCGCGCCGCGGCGTCCAGCACCCGGGAGGCGTTCAGCGTGCAGGCGAGCGGCAGGTAGGCGCCGGTCGCGTCGGCGAACCCGGTGACCAGGCCCGAGCCGTCGGCCGTCGGCGTGGCGGACACCGCGGACACGACGCCTGAGGTGCCGATCGAGATCGCGACGTCGCCGGCGACCATGCCGAGGCCGAGCGCGGCGGCGGCGTTGTCGCCCGCCCCGGCGCCCAGCGCCGCACCCGCCCGCACGAGCCCGGTGTCCCCGGCGACGCCCGCCGCCTCGCCCGCGCCGACGACCCGCGGCAGCACGACGTCGTGGCCGAGCGCCAGCTCCAGCAGGTCGCGGCGGTAGTCCTCGGTGAACGGCGACCAGTAGCCGGTGCCCGACACGTCGGACCGGTCGGTCGTGAGCGCCGTCAGGTCGGCGTTGCCGGGGCCGTACCCGGCGAGCCGCCAGGTCAGCCAGTCGTGGGGGAGCGCGACGGCGGCGACCCGCGCGGCGGCGTCCGGCTCGTGGTCCCGGAGCCAGCGCAGCTTGGTGACCGTCAGCGAGGCGACCGGCACGGAGCCGATCGCGTCGGCCCAGGCCTGCGGCCCGCCCAGCTCGTCGATCAGCGCCAGCGCCGAGGGCGCGGACCGGGTGTCGTTCCACAGCAGCGCGTCGCGGACGATCTCGCCGTCGGCGTCGAGCGCGACCATGCCGTGCTGCTGGCCGCCGACGGCCACGGCATCGACGTCGTCGAGCCCGTCGGCGTCCCGCACGGCGGTCTGCAGCGCGTCCCACCAGTGCCGCGGGTCGATCTCGGTGCCGTCAGGGTGCGACGCGCGGCCGGAGCGCACCAGCGCCCCGGTCTCGGCGTCGCGCACGACGACCTTGCAGGACTGGGTGGAGGAGTCCACCCCGGCGACCAGGGCCATGCTGCTTCCTCGCTCTTGCTGGTACGGGACGAAGCGCCGAGGTCGAGGGTTCCACGCGAGATCGGGGGCAGGAACCCTCGACCTCGGCGGAAACCCTCGACCTCGGCGGTGGTGGCTCGGGTCAGCGGGCGCCGAGCGCGTGCTCCAGGGCCAGCTGGTTCAGGCGGACGAAGCCGAAGCCGCGGGCGGCGACGCCCTCGACGTCGAAGTCCTCGTACGCGGACCGGTCGGCCAGCAGGTCGGCCAGGGTCTCGCCCTCGCCGATCGTCGGCTGCGACAGCTCGAGCACGCCGGACGCCTCGAGGGCCTCCTGGACCTCCGGGTCGGCGCGGAACGCCTGCGCGCGCTCCTTGAGCAGCAGGTAGGTCGCCATGTTGGCCTTGGCCGACTCCCACACGCCGTCGAAGTCCTCGGTGCGGGACGGCTTGTAGTCGAAGTGCCGGGGGCCGTCGTAGCGCGGGCCGCCGGACGGGAAGCCGTTCTCGATCAGGTCGACGGTGGCGAACGCGGAGAACAGGTCGCCGTGGCCGAACACGAGGTCCTGGTCGTACTTGATGGACCGCTGGCCGTTCAGGTCGATGTGGAACAGCTTGCCGGCCCACAGCGCCTCGGCGATGCCCTGCGTGTAGTTGAGGCCCGCCATCTGCTCGTGGCCGGTCTCCGGGTTCAGGCCGACGATGTCGCCGTGCTCGAGCTTCGCGATCAGCGCGAGGGCGTGGCCGATCGTCGGGAGCAGGATGTCGCCGCGGGGCTCGTTCGGCTTCGGCTCGATGGCGATCCGGAGGCCGTAGCCCTTCTCCTTGATGTACGCGGCGACGGTGTCGATGCCCTCGGCGTACCGGTCGTGCGCCGCGTTGAGGTCCTTGGCGGAGTCGTACTCCGCGCCCTCGCGGCCGCCCCACATCACGAACGTGTCGGCGCCGAGCTCGGCGGCCAGGTCGACGTTCCGGATGACCTTGCGCAGGCCGTAGCGGCGCACGCGGCGGTCGTTCGAGGTGAACGCGCCGTCCTTGAAGATCGGGTGGCTGAAGGTGTTGGTCGTGACCATCTCGACCGTGATGCCGGTGTCGGCCAGCGCCTGCTTGAACCGGCCGAGGATGCGCTCGCGCTCCGCGTCGTCCGAGCCGAACGGCACCACGTCGTCGTCGTGGAAGGTCACGTGCGCGGCGCCGAGCTCGGCGAGCTTGTGCACCGACTCCACCGGGTCGAGCCACGGCCGGCTCGCGGAGCCGAACTGGTCCTGGGCGTTCCAGCCGACGGTCCAGAGACCGAAGGAGAACTTGTCGTCGCGGGTGGGCGTGCGCACCATCGTCTGCTCCTCGTCGAGTAACCCTGCGGGGTTTGTCTTGTGAGTGAACTTATACGCGGGACCGGTTAGGGTCAACCGCGTGACCGACGCCGCCGCCGCGCCCCGAGAGGCGCCCGCCGCCGACCCCGGCGCGGCCCGCCCGGCCGCCGCCGGTCCGGCCGCGCGCCGTCGGGTCCCGGCCCGGCAGGGATCGCTGCGCGAGCACAACCTGGCGCTGGTGCTGCGGCACGTGCTG
>NZ_JAHVCI010000103.1:0-6392 GCF_019265565.1 Cellulomonas sp. PS-H5 | reverse complement strand
GGACCCGGGCCCAGCGGGCCGGTCGGGCCCGGACGCGCCGGGCAGCGTCGCACCCGGGACGAGCGCGCGGGTGGACGCGCCGGCGCCGAGGACGGGGCGGTCCGGGAGGTCGGCGCGGCCCCGGCGGTCGCCCACCACGCGCGCCTCCCCGGCCCGGGCGGCCGGCGGCGCTCCGACTCGCTCGTGGGGCGGGGCGCCGGGCGGGGCCCCCGAGCTCGACCCGCGGCAGGCGTGCTGCATGGTCGCGCTCGCCGCGGTCGAGGTGCTCGCCGGCAGCCGGCCGCTGGCCCAGCTCGCGCGCTGGCTCACGCCCGAGGTCTACGACGGGCTCGCGCGCCGGGCCGCCCTCACGGCACCCCGCTCCCGGGTGCTCGACGCCGCCGCGGGGCTGCGCGACGTCGCCGCGGAGCCGACGGACACCGTGCCCGCAGGGGCGGCACGGCGCCCGTCGGTCCGGCGGGTCCGGGTGCACCGCGTCGACGCGCACACCGTGGAGGCGTCCGTCGTGGTGGCCCAGGCCGACCGCGTCCGCGCCGTCGCGGTCCGGCTCACCCGGTCCACCGGGCGCTGGCGCGCGGCGGCGCTCGTCGTGGGCTGAGACGACGCCGCCCGCCCACCCCGCGCGGGGTGGGCGGGCGGCGTCCCGCCTCGGGGGTCAGCCCCGGCGGCGCTGCTGCTTCGCGGCCTTGCGGCGCGCCTCGCGGTTGCCGGCGTCCTCGCCGGTGCCGTCCGCCGCGGCGGGGGCTCCCGCGGCCGGCTCCGACGTCGCCGGGCCGGCCGCACGCCGGCCGCGGGTGACGGTCGTGCCGCTGTCGCCGTCGACGCTCGGCGCCGAGTACTGCAGCGGCACCTTGCGCTCCGGGCCGTCGATGCCCTTCGCGACCAGCACCGGCTCCGCACCGGCACCGGCGGCCGGGGCGCCGTCGGCGGACCCGGCGACCTCGTCCTTGAACGTCGGCGCCTGCGCGGGCGCCTCCGCGACCTTGACCTCGAGGTTGAAGAGGTAGCCGACGGCCTCCTCCTTGATCCCGTCCGTCATCGCCTGGAACAGCTGGTAGCCCTCGCGCTGGTACTCGATCAGCGGGTCGCGCTGGGCCATCGCGCGCAGGCCGATGCCCTCCTTGAGGTAGTCCATCTCGTAGAGGTGCTCGCGCCACTTGCGGTCCAGCACGGACAGCACGACCCGGCGCTCCAGCTGGCGCATGTTCGGCTCGCCGAGGGACTTCTCCCGCTCGGAGTAGGCGATCCGCGCGTCGGACAGCAGCTCGGCCTTGAGCAGCTCCGGGGTGACCCGCCCGAGGCCGCCGGCCTGCTCGACGACCTCGTCCACCTCGATCGACACGGGGTACACGGTCTTGAGCGTGGTCCACAGCTGCTCGAGGTCCCAGTCCTCCGGGTGGCCCTCGGCGGTCGCCGCGGTGACGTAGTCGTCGAGCACGTCCTCGAGGAAGTGCTGGACCTGCTCCTGCATGTCCTCGCCCTCGAGCACGCGCCGGCGCTGCTCGTAGATGACCTCGCGCTGCCGGGACAGCACGTCGTCGTACTTGAGGACGTTCTTGCGGATCTCGAAGTTCCGCGCCTCGACCTGCGACTGCGCGGAGCGGATGCCGCGGGTCACGATCTTCGACTCCAGCGGCAGGTCGTCCGGGAAGCCCGCGCGGGTCATCATCGACTCGGCCATGCCGGAGTTGAACAGCCGCATGAGGTCGTCCTGCAGCGACAGGTAGAACCGGGACTCGCCCGGGTCGCCCTGCCGGCCGGAGCGGCCGCGGAGCTGGTTGTCGATGCGGCGGGACTCGTGCCGCTCGGTGCCGAGCACGTACAGGCCGCCGAGCTCCACGACCTCGTCGTGCTCCGCGGCGACCGCGGCCTTCGCCTTCTCCAGGGCGTCGGGCCAGGCGGCCTCGTACTCCTCCGGGCTCTCGTTCGGGTCGAGCCCGCGCGAGGCGAGGTCGGCGACGGCCATGAACTCGGCGTTGCCGCCGAGCATGATGTCGGTGCCGCGGCCGGCCATGTTGGTGGCGACGGTGACGGCGCCCTTGCGGCCCGCCTGCGCGACGATCGACGCCTCACGGGCGTGCTGCTTGGCGTTGAGCACCTCGTGCGGCACGCCGGCCTTGCGGAGCTTCTTCGAGAGGATCTCGGACTTCTCGACGCTCGTGGTGCCGACCAGCACGGGCTGGCCGTTCGCGTGCCGCTCGACGATGTCGGCGACGACGGCGTCGTACTTGCCCTCCTCGGCCTTGTAGACGAGGTCGGCCTGGTCGATCCGCTGCATCCCGCGGTTGGTCGGGATCGGGACGACGCCCAGCTTGTACGTGCCCTGGAACTCGGCCGCCTCGGTCTCGGCGGTACCGGTCATCCCGGAGAGCTTGTCGTACAGGCGGAAGTAGTTCTGCAGGGTGATCGTCGCGAGGGTCTGGTTCTCGGCCTTGATGACCACCCCCTCCTTCGCCTCGATGGCCTGGTGCATGCCCTCGTTGTAGCGGCGGCCCGGCAGGACGCGGCCGGTGTGCTCGTCGACGATGAGGACCTCGCCCTTGTCGACGATGTAGTCCTTGTCGCGCTTGAACAGCTCCTTGGCCTTGATGGCGTTGTTGAGGAATCCGATCAGCGGCGTGTTCAGCGACTCGTAGAGGTTCTCGATGCCGAGGTAGTCCTCGACGCGCTCGATGCCGGGCTCGAGGACGCCGATGGTGCGCTTCTTCTCGTCGACCTCGTAGTCGCGCTCGGGCTGGAGGCGGCGCACGACCTTCGCGAACTCGGAGTACCAGCGGTTGGCGTCGCCGGAGGCCGGGCCGGAGATGATGAGCGGGGTCCGGGCCTCGTCGATGAGGATCGAGTCGACCTCGTCGACGATCGCGAAGTGGTGCCCGCGCTGCACGAGCTCGTCGGTGCTCCACGCCATGTTGTCGCGCAGGAAGTCGAACCCGAACTCGTTGTTCGTGCCGTAGGTGATGTCGGCGGCGTACTGGACGCGGCGCTCGGCGGGGGTCTGGCCGGACAGCACGACGCCCGTGGTCAGGCCGAGGAACCGGTAGACGCGACCCATGAGGTCGGCCTGGTAGCTCGCCAGGTAGTCGTTGACCGTGACGACGTGCACGCCCTTGCCGGTGAGCGCGTTGAGGTAGGCCGGCGCGGTGGCGACCAGGGTCTTGCCCTCACCGGTCTTCATCTCGGCGATGTTGCCCCAGTGCAGCGCGGCGCCGCCCTGCAGCTGGACGTCGAAGTGCCGCTGGCCCAGCGTGCGGCGCGCGGCCTCGCGCACGGCGGCGAACGCCTCGGCCATGAGGTCGTCGAGGGACTCGCCGTCGGCCAGCCGCGCCTTGAACCGGTCGGTCTCCTCGCGCAGCTCGGCGTCCGACAGGGACGTGAAGCTGTCCTCCAGCGCGTTCACCTGCTGGGCGACGCCCGACAGCTTCTTGAGGATCCGTCCCTCGCCCAGGCGGAGGACCTTCTCGAGGATCGCAGGCACGTGCACTCCCGACTCGCTGCGCCGCACGTGGCCACGTGCGGCGTCCCGGCGTCCCGACCGCACAGCCGGGCCCCGACCATCGTAGGTGAGGGGCGGCGACGTGCAGCAACCCGGCGCCCCGGGTCGGTGGCCCTCCAGGGGCCCCGCCGCGGCGGTCGGCGCGTCAGCCCGCCGCGAGCGCCGCCGCGAGGACGGGGGCGAGCGTCCCGCGCGGCGTGCCGTCCCGGTCCCCCACCGCCACGTCGTCCAGCCCGAGCCAGGTCGCGAGCAGCCGCAGCTCGGCCGCGAGGTCCGCCGCGACGTCGCCGGGCGCCGAGCCCGGGACCGCCCCCGGCACCGGCCCGGCGGCCTCCGCCGGGTGCGCGGCGTGCACCCGGAGCACCCCGGCGCGGCGGTCCGCCTTGAGGTCGACGAGGGCGGCCAGCCGCTCGCCGCGCAGGAACGGCAGCACGTAGTAGCCGTGCACCCGCTGCGCCTCGGGCACGTAGATCTCGATGCGGTACCGCAGGCCGAACAGCTCCTCGAGCCGGCGCCGCTCGAACACCAGCGGGTCGAACGGGCTGAGCAGCGCGCGGCCGGTGGCGCGGCGGGGCAGGTCGGCGTCGGTGTGCAGGTAGGTCGGCCGGGCCCACCCGTCCACCTGCACCGGGACCAGCGTCCCCTCGTCGACGAGGTCTCCGACGGCCGCCCGGGCGCGCGGCCCCTTGATCCGGAAGTAGTCGAGGAGGCAGCGCTCGGAGGCGACGCCGTGGGCGCGCGCGGCGATCCGGAGCAGCTCGCGCACCGCGTCGTCGTCGTCGGGCTCGGGCGCGGCGAGCACGTCCGGGGGCAGCACCCGCTCGGTGAGGTCGTAGCAGCGCTCGAACTGCGGGTTCCGGCGGGCCGAGGCGACCTGCCCCGTGAAGAACAGGTACTCCAGCACCCGCTTGGCCGCGGTCCAGTTCCAGCCCCACTCCGTGCGGTCCCGCGGCACGGGCCCCTCGACGCGCGCGTGCACCTCGCTGGCCGTGAGCGGGCCGTCGTCGGTGATCATCGCCAGCACGTCGGCCACGAGCGGCGAGTGGGTCAGCGGCACCTCCCGGATCGAGCCCCACGCGTAGTCGCGGTAGGCGCGCCGCCGCCAGCCGAGCAGCGCGTACGTCTCCGGCGGGACGTACGAGGCCTCGTGCGCCCAGGTCTCGACCAGCCGGCGGGGCGCCCGGCCCGCGGCGCGGTCGAGGAGCGCCGGGTCGTACGGGCCGACCCGGGAGAACGTCGGCACGAGGTGCGCGCGGGCGACCACGTTGACGGAGTCGATCTGCAGCAGCCCGACCCGGTCGACGACCTGCTGCAGCTGGCGCATCGTGGCGGGCCCGGTGCGCTCGGCGCGCGGGCGGTCGAGGCCCTGGGCGCGCAGCGCGACCCGGCGGGCCTGGGACAGCGACAGCGTGGCCGAGGGGCGGTGCGCGGTGCCGGTGGCGGCGCGGCGGGCGGCGGCGATGCGGCGGCCGGGGGCGGCGGGCGGCGCGGCGTCGGTGCTGGTGGCCATCGCCCCATCGTGCCGCCCGCCACCGACACGCGCCGCGGGTGACCGGGGTGCCGGCGGCGAGGTCGTCCCGGCGGCGAGGTCGTCACGAGCCCGGCCGCTGCCGACCCCGCGCGCGACGCGGCCGACTGCCGCCGGGCGCGACCGCGCCCGCCGACCGGAGGGTCGTCGGCGGGCGCGGTGCCGTGGTGCGGGCGGTGCCGGGGTCAGCGCTGCGCGGCTGCCCCCGCCGGGGCGGCGACGCCCCCGGCCTGCGGCGCGGCGGCGGCGCCCTCGCCCGTGCCGATGCTGGTCACCGCGGCGTCGAGCTTGATGATCCCGTAGCTCCAGCCGCGCCGGCGGTAGGCGACGGACGGCTGCGCGGTCTCGGCGTCGACGAACAGGAAGAAGTCGTGCCCGACGAGCTCCATCTCGTAGAGGGCGTCGTCGATCGTCATCGGCTGGGCGACGTGCACCTTCTCGCGGATGACGACGGGCGAGTCGCCGAGCGTCGTCTCGACCACCCCGTCCTCGGACGGCTCGGGCGCCGCGGGCTCGGGCTCCAGGTCCTCGAGCGGGGGCAGCGGGTCGCTCACCGGCGTGGGGACCTTGCCGCGGTGGCTCTTGCGCCGGTCCCGGGCCCGGCGGAGGCGCTCCGCGAGCTTGTCGATCGCCAGGTCGAAGGCCCCGTACCGGTCGTCCGCGCACGCCTCGGCGCGGATCACCGGTCCCTTGCCCACCACGGTCAGCTCGACCCGCTCGGCGGCAGCGGCCTGCCGGGGGTTGGGCTCGTGGGTCACCTCGACGTCGATGCGCTGCGCCCGGGGGGCGAGCTGCTCGAGCCTGGCGAGCTTGTCCGTCACGTGCTGACGGAACCGCTCAGGGACGTCGGTGTGACGGCCGGCGACGACGATCTCCATGGGGTACCTCCTGGAGGTCCGGGGGCGGGTCGGTGCCCGCCCGGCAGCATGCTCGGAGCGCCCTCGCGGGGCGCTGGTCTGCGGCACCACCTCCTCGTGCGGGCGTGCCCGTCGAGTCCCGGTACCGGGGGACGACGTCGCCTCCCGGTGCTGTGGGACCACGCTAGCCCGGGTCGGCCGAGGCTTCCAACCAGCCGGTCGGCGATCCCGGCGGACGGGTGACGGCCAGCACCGTCGCACCCACGACCTGCGCCCCCGCGGCCTCCAGCGCCGACCGGCAGGCGGCCAGCGTGGCGCCCGTCGTCAGCACGTCGTCGACCAGGAGGACGCGGGCACCGGCCAGCGCCGCCCGCGCCCTCGGGCGGACCCGGACCCGGCCGGCGAGGTTCGCCGCGCGCCCCCGGACGCCGAGCCCGACCTGGTCCCGGCCCGCCCCGGCGAGGCGCAGCGCGGGCAGCGCGACCGCCCCGCCGAGCCCGGCGGCCGCCGAGCG
>NZ_JAHVCI010000102.1:0-6571 GCF_019265565.1 Cellulomonas sp. PS-H5 | reverse complement strand
CGCGCTGCGGCACCGCGCGCTCCGGGCCGCCGCCGTCCGCGCGGGCGCCCCCGCCGGCTCGGTCACCCGCGCGCACGTCGCCGCGGTCGCCGCGCTCGTGACCCACTGGCGCGGCCAGGGCCCCGTGCACCTGCCCGGGCGCGTGGCGGCGACCCGCGCGTGTGGCAGGCTTGCGCTGCGCGCAGCACCCCCGTCGACCGACCCGGACGACGTCGTGCGCGCGCGGGTCCGGGCGCAGCGCCGGGCCGTCGAGCCGGACGACGAGGGAGACCCGCAGCGGTGAACGTGGAGGACATGGGCGCGGACCTGGAGCGCGTGCTCCTGACCGAGGAGCAGCTCGGGACCCGCCTGGACGAGATCGCGGCCCGGATCGACGAGGACTACGCCGGCCGGGAGATCCTGCTCGTCGGCGTGCTCAAGGGCGCCGTCATGGTGATGGCCGACCTGGCCCGCCGGATCAGCACCCCGCTCGCGATGGACTGGATGGCGGTGTCGTCCTACGGCTCCGGCACCAAGTCGTCCGGCGTCGTGCGGATCCTCAAGGACCTGGACGCCGACCTGACCGGTCGGCACGTGCTGATCGTCGAGGACATCATCGACTCCGGCCTGACCCTGTCGTGGCTGCTCGCGAACCTGCGGAGCCGCGGCCCGGCGTCGGTCGAGATCGCGACGATGCTGCGCAAGCCCGAGGCGGCCAAGGTCGAGGTCGACGTGCGCTACGTCGGGTTCGACATCCCCAACGAGTTCGTCGTGGGCTACGGCCTCGACTACGCCGAGAAGTACCGCAACCTGCCGTGCGTCGGCACCCTGGCGCCGCACGTCTACTCGTCCTGACCGCGGCGGGGCGCGCAGGGGCGCGTCCCGCCCTGGGCGAACACGGGCCGTGCGGCCAGGTTCGGCGTGTAACTTCTGAAGACTCCACCCCTGCGACCGGAGGGACGAGGGGGCCTGCCCCCGTCTGCCCATGACACTCAAGCGCCTCACCCGCGGACCCGTCCTGTGGATCATCGTGGCCGTCGTGATCCTGTGGATCGCGGCCAGCGCCTTCATGTCCTCCGGCGTGCAGCGGATCGACACCTCCGACGGCCTCGAGCTGCTCCAGGACGGCAAGGTCGACCAGGCCCTGGTCACCGAGGGCTCGCAGCGGGTCGACCTCACGCTCTCCGAGGACTTCGTCAAGGACGGCGACAACCTCGGCAAGAACGTGCAGTTCTACTACGTCGTGCCGCAGGGGCCGACCGTGGTCGAGGCCATCGCCGACGCCGACCCGTCCGGCGGGTACACCTCGGACGTCCCGCAGCAGTCGTGGTGGGGCAGCCTGCTGACGCTGGTGCTGCCGTTCGTCATCATCCTGGGCCTGTTCTGGTTCCTGATGTCGTCGATGCAGGGCGGCGGCTCGCGGGTGATGTCCTTCGGCAAGTCGAAGGCCAAGCTCGTCACCAAGGAGACGCCGCAGGTCACGTTCGCGGACGTCGCCGGCGTGGACGAGGCCGTCGAGGAGCTGCACGAGATCAAGGAGTTCCTCTCCGACTCGGACAAGTTCCAGGCGGTCGGCGCGAAGATCCCGAAGGGCGTGCTGCTGTACGGCCCGCCCGGGACCGGCAAGACCCTGCTGGCGCGCGCGGTCGCGGGCGAGGCGGGCGTGCCGTTCTACTCGATCTCCGGCTCGGACTTCGTCGAGATGTTCGTCGGCGTCGGCGCCAGCCGCGTGCGCGACCTGTTCGACCAGGCCAAGCAGAACGCCCCGGCGATCATCTTCATCGACGAGATCGACGCCGTCGGCCGGCACCGCGGCGCCGGCATGGGCGGCGGCCACGACGAGCGCGAGCAGACCCTCAACCAGATGCTGGTCGAGATGGACGGCTTCGACGTCAAGACCAACGTCATCCTCATCGCGGCGACCAACCGCCCCGACATCCTCGACCCCGCGCTGCTGCGCCCGGGCCGGTTCGACCGGCAGGTGTCGGTCGAGGCGCCGGACCTCAAGGGCCGCGAGCGGATCCTCCAGGTGCACGCGCAGGGCAAGCCGATGGCCACCGACGTCGACCTCGAGGCCGTCGCCCGTCGCACGCCGGGCTTCACCGGCGCCGACCTGGCGAACGTGCTGAACGAGGCCGCGCTGCTCACCGCCCGGTCGAACGCGCAGATCATCGACAACCGCGCGCTGGACGAGGCCATCGACCGCGTGATCGCCGGCCCGCAGAAGCGCACCCGCGTGATGAAGGTCAAGGAGCAGAAGATCACCGCGTACCACGAGGGCGGCCACGCCCTGGTGGCGGCGGCGCTGCGGTACACCGACCCGGTGACCAAGGTGACGATCCTGCCCCGCGGCCGCGCCCTCGGCTACACGATGGTCATGCCGACGGAGGACAAGTACTCCACCACGCGCAACGAGCTGCTCGACCAGCTCGCGTACGCCATGGGCGGCCGGGTGGCCGAGGAGCTCGTGTTCCACGACCCGACCACCGGCGCCAGCAACGACATCGAGAAGGCCACCGCCACGGCCCGCAAGATGGTCACGCAGTACGGCATGAGCGAGCGCGTCGGCGCCGTGAAGCTCGGCACCGACGGCAGCGAGCCGTTCATGGGCCGCGACATGGGCCACGGGCGCGACTACTCCGAGACGGTCGCCGGCACGGTCGACGTCGAGGTCCGCAAGCTCATGGACGCCGCGCACACCGAGGCGTGGGAGATCCTCATCGAGTACCGCGACGTGCTGGACCACCTGGTGCTGGAGCTCCTGGAGAAGGAGACCCTCAACCAGCAGGAGCTGGCGGTCATCTTCGAGCCGATCACCAAGCGCCCGCCGCGCGAGGTGTGGCTGTCGAGCGAGCAGCGCTCCGTCTCCGACCGCCCGCCGGTGCTGACGCCGAAGGAGAAGGCGGAGCAGAACGGCGCGGTCGTCCCGCAGGACGAGGCCGCCGCGGCGAAGGACGAGCACCCCGCCGCGATCGCGGTCGAGGTGCCGCCGAGCCAGACGCCGGACGCCTGACGGTGGCGGCCGACGGCCGTGGCCGGCGCCGCGACGTCCCGGCGTACGACGCCGCGCGCGCCGAGGCGGCGATCCGGGAGCTGCTGCTCGCGGTCGGGGAGGACCCCGACCGCGAGGGGCTCCGGGACACCCCGGCCCGGGTGGCCCGGGCGTACCAGGAGATCTTCGCGGGGCTGCGCCAGGACCCGCACGACGTGCTGAGCGCGACGTTCGACATCGGGCACGAGGAGATGGTCCTGGTCAAGGACATCGAGGTGTACTCGACCTGCGAGCACCACCTCGTGCCGTTCCACGGCGTCGCGCACATCGGCTACATCCCCGGGCAGTCGGGCAAGGTCACCGGCCTGAGCAAGCTGGCCCGGCTCGTCGACGTGTACGCGCGGCGGCCGCAGGTGCAGGAGCGGATGACGGGCGAGATCGCCGACGCGATGGTCGAGGTGCTCGAGCCGCGCGGCGTGCTGGTCGTCGTCGAGTGCGAGCACCTCTGCATGTCGATGCGCGGCGTGCGCAAGCCCGGCTCCCGCACCGTGACGTCCGCGGTGCGCGGGCAGATGCGGGACCCGGCCACCCGGGCCGAGGCGATGAGCCTCGTCCTCGGCCGCTGAGGGGCCCGGAACCCGTTCCCGTGCGCCCCGGTCGACCGCCTAGGCTGACGGACGTGCGTCCCCCCTCGCCGCTCCCGCCCGCGCCGACCGCCGCCGGTCGTGCGGGCCGGACCCTGGTCATGGGGGTGGTGAACGTGACGCCCGACTCGTTCTCGGACGGCGGGCGGTGGTTCGCGCCCGACGCGGCCGTGGCGCACGGGCTCTCCCTGCTGGCGGACGGCGCCGACCTGCTCGACGTCGGCGGCGAGTCGACCCGGCCCGGCGCGGCGCGGGTGCCGGTGGCCGAGGAGCTGGACCGGGTGCTGCCGGTGATCCGCGAGCTCGCGTCGCGCGGCGCGGCGGTCAGCGTCGACACCACGCGCGCGGAGGTGGCCGAGGCCGCCGTCGCGGCGGGCGCCGTGGTCGTCAACGACGTGTCCGGCGGCCTGGCCGACCCGGAGATCCGCGGCGTCGTCGCCCGCACCGGCGTGGTGTACGTCGCGATGCACTGGCGCGGGCACGCGGACGTCATGGACTCGCTGGCGGAGTACGACGACGTCGTGACCGACGTCCGGCGCGAGCTCGCCGACCGGGTCGCCGAGCTGCGCGCGGCCGGGGTCGCCGACCACCAGGTCGTGCTCGACCCGGGGCTCGGGTTCGCGAAGCCGGGCTCCGCGAACTGGCCGCTGCTCGCGCGGCTGCCGGAGCTCGTCGCCGACGGGTTCCCGGTGCTGGTCGGGGCGTCCCGCAAGCGGTTCCTCGGGCACCTGCTGGCGGGCGAGGACGGCGTGCCGGTCCCGCCGGAGCGGCGGGACGCGGCGACCGCGGCGGTGTCCGCGCTCGCCGCCGCGTCCGGGGCGTGGTGCGTGCGGGTGCACGAGGTACGGGGTACGGCGGACGCGGTGCGCGTCGCGGCCCGGTGGAGGGCGGCGGCGCCGTCCGGGGAGGACGAGGGATGAGCGACGAGGCGGACGTGCCCGGGCGGGACGGCCACCGGCTGGACCGGATCCGGCTGACCGGCGTCACGGCGACCGGCTACCACGGGGTCTTCGAGCACGAGCGCCGCGAGGGGCAGACGTTCGTGGCCGACGTGGTCGCGCACCTCGACACCCGGCGGGCCGCGGCGACCGACGACCTGCGGCACACCCTCAACTACGGCGTGCTCGCCGAGCAGGTGGTGACGGTGCTCGCCGGCGAGCCCGCGGACCTCGTCGAGACCGTCGCCGAGCGGATCGCCGCGACGGTGCTCGCGCACCCGCAGGTGCAGTGCGTCGACGTCGCCGTGCACAAGCCGCAGGCGCCGATCACCGTGCCGTTCGGCGACGTGGTGGTCGAGGTGCGCCGGGACCGGACGTGGCTGCCCGCCGCGGAGCCGGTGCCGGACGACGCGCCGCGGTGGCTGCCGGAGGGGGCCGGCGCGCCGGCGCTGCCCGCGGCCGAGCCCGCGCCGGTGCCCCCGACGGCGCCGGCCGAGCCCGTCGCGCCCGTGGCGCCCGGGGCCACCGCCGTGCTGCCGCTCGCCGCGGTGCCCGTGCCCGGGGACCTCGACCTGCCGCCGGCGCCCCCGGGTCCCGTGCCGAGCGACCCGGCGGACGCCTGGGACGCCGACGAGGTGGTCGAGGCCGAGCTGGTGGCCGACGCCCTCGACGCCGCGCCGGACGCGCCGGTCGAGGTCGTGCTCGCCATCGGCTCGAACCTCGGCGCCGCGCAGGACACCCTGCGGGACGCGGTCGCCGACCTGGCCGCCGTCCCGGGCCTGGAGGTGCTCGACGTGTCGGCCCTGGCGCGCACGGCGCCCGTCGGCGGGCCCGAGCAGCCCGACTTCCTCAACGCGGTGCTGATCGCCCGCACCACGCTGTCGCCCCGCGACCTGCTGCGCGCCACCTCCGAGGTCGAGCGGCGGCACGGGCGGGAGCGCCTCGTGCACTGGGGCCCGCGGACCCTCGACGTCGACATCATCGTGTACGGGGACGTGTCGGCCGTGACCGACGACCTGGAGCTGCCGCACCCCCGGGCCCACGAGCGGGCGTTCGTGCTGCAGCCGTGGGCGCAGGTGCAGCCGGACGCCGTGCTGCACGGCCTCGGCGGCGGACCCGTCGCGCAGCTCGCCGCCACGGCGCCGGACCGCGACGGGGTCCGCTGGCTCGCGCTCGACTGGCTGACCGCGCCGGTGCCGGCCGCGCAGCCCGACCCGGGCGGCGCGGGCGACGACGACGGCGCCGCGGGCGACCGGCCGGGCGGGGACCCGCTCGGCGGCGACCCGCTCGGCGGCGGGCCCGTCGCGTGGTCCGACCCGCTGGGCGGCACCCCCACCGGGCGGCAGGACCCCTGATGCAGCGCACCCGCGTCCGCACCCTCGTGCTGATCGCCGTCGTGGCGGCGGCGGTCGGCTGGCTCGTCGTGAGCGCCCTCGGCAGCCGGGGCGTCGTGCTGCCGCAGGTGCCGTGGCTCATGGTCGGCGTGCTCGTGCTCATCGCGGCCGTCGTGCTGGCGATGGGCTGGTCGGTGCGGCAGTACCTGCGCGGCAAGCACCCGACGCTCGACCCGATGCGGGCGGCCCGGACCGCCGTGCTGGCCAAGGCGTCCTGCTACACCGGCGCGCTGCTCGCCGGCTGGTACGCGGCGCAGGTGCTGGACGTGCTCGGCGACCTCGGCATCGAGGCGCAGCGGGAGCGGGCGCTCGCCGCGGGGCTGGCGGTGCTCGGCGCCCTGGTGCTGGCCGCCGCCGGGCTGGTCGTGGAGTGGATCTGCCGGATCCCGCCCGGGGACGACCCGGAGAAGGCGCCGGGGTCGCCCCGGGACGCGTCGCCGGACGCCGCGGCCGGCTGACCTCGCCGCGCGCCCGGTCGACCTCGTCGCGCGCCCGCGTGCCGGCCCGCGCGGGGTCCCGGGCGCCGCGGCACCGCGCGATGCGAGGATGGTGCGCATGAGCACGCCCGAGGGTGCCGCCGCCCACCCGCAGCCCGACGCCGCGCCCGTGCCGGGGGCCGCCCCC
>NZ_JAHVCI010000101.1:0-6945 GCF_019265565.1 Cellulomonas sp. PS-H5 | reverse complement strand
GCCGCCGCCTGTGCCCGGGCGCGCCGCCGCCTGTGCCCGGGCGCGCCGCCGCCTGGGCCCGGGCGCGCCGCCGCCCGTGCCCGGGCGCGCCGCCGAGTCTCCGATCGCGGACTGCGTCGCGCGCGTCGCGGACAGGCGCGGGACGGAGACTCGGCGACCAGGGACGCGCGTCGTCAGGCCGCGTGCGCCGCCGGGACCGCGGCGTCCAGCTGGTCCACGATGTGCCGCGCGATCTCCAGCGACGCGGTGGCCGCGGGCGACGGCGCGTTCAGCACGTGCACCTGCCGCCCCTCGCTCTGCAGCAGGAAGTCGTCGACCAGCCCGCCGTCCCGGCGCAGCGCCTGCGCGCGCACCCCGGCCGGCGCGGGGACGAGGTCGCCCGCCGTGATCCCCGGGACGAGCCGGGACAGGCTGCGCGCGAAGGCCTTCCGGGAGAGCGACCGGCCGACCTCGGCGGCGCCGGGCACCAGGTTGCGCGCGGCGAGCCGCCACAGCCCGGGCCACGCGAGGCTGTCGGCGAGGTCGCGCGGCGAGACGTCCGTCCAGGTGTAGCCCTCGCGGGCGAGCGCCAGCACCGCGTTCGGCCCGGCGTGCACGTGCCCCTCGATCCCGCGGGTGAGGTGCACGCCGAGGAACGGGAACCGCGGGTCGGGCACGGGGTAGATGAGCCCGCGGACCTGGGCGCCGGCCTCGGGGGTCAGCTCGAAGTACTCGCCGCGGAACGGCACGATCCGGGCCTCGGGCTCGAGCCCGCACGCCCGTGCGAGCCGGTCGGCGTGCAGCCCGGCGCAGACCACGAGCGCGTCGGCCTCCCGGTCGGCGCGCGACGTGCGGATCTCCACCCGGCCGGGGACCCCGGGCGCGTCCGGGACGGTGCGCGCGGCCAGCACCTCCTCGCCGAACAGGATCCGGCCGCCGGCGGCCTCGACGTCCGCGGCGAGCGCCCGGCACACGCCGGGGTAGTCGACGATGCCGGTGCTCTCCACCCGCAGCGCGGCGACCGCGCGCACGTGCGGCTCGTACTCCCGGGCCTCCGTGGGCGTCAGCCGGCGGGCCGGCACGCCGTTGGCCTCCGCGCGGCCGGCGAGCTTCTCCAGCTGCGGCACCTCGGCGTCCGACGTGGCGACGACGAGCTTGCCGCACACCTCGACGGGGACGCCCTTCGCGCGGGCGTACTCGACCATCGAGCGGGCGCCGGCCGCGGCCATCGTCGCCTTGAGGCTGCCGGGCGCGTAGTAGAGGCCCGAGTGGATGACGCCGGAGTTCCGGCCGGTCTGGTGCAGCGCGAGCCCGTCCTCCTTCTCCAGGACGGTGACCTCGTCGCCGCGCGCGGCGAGCCGGGCGGCGACCGCCAGCCCGACGATGCCGGATCCGACGACGACGACGTGGCTCATGGCGCGCTCCTCGGTGCTGGGCCCTGGTCAGGGCGGTGCGGATCGGCTCGCCCGCACGGCGAGGCTAGCCGCCGGATCTGTCCCCTATGTCGCGTTTCACCCCAATTCACCCTTCGGGCGGTGCCCCCGGCGGGGGACGCCGACCTACGCTCGGGGCCATGACCCCCCCGAGCACGGTGAGTGCCGTCGTGTACTCCCGCAACGAGGCCGACCAGCTGCGCGACTGCCTCCCGCTGCTGGCCGGCTTCGACGAGGTGCTCGTCTGCGACATGGGGTCGACCGACGACACCCGCGAGGTCGCCGCGGCGCACGGCGCGCGGGTCGTGCCGGTGCCGGACGCCCCCGTCGTGGAGGAGGTCCGCCAGCGCGGGCTCGACGCGGCGACCAGCGACTGGGTGCTGTTCGTCGACGCCGACGAGCACCTGCCCGCCGGGTTCCGCGCCGCGCTGCAGCCCGTCCTGGACCGGCCCGACGTGGCCGGGGTGCGGCTGCGGTACGACAACGTCGCCTACGGCCGGATGCTCGAGCACTCGCTGCAGGGCAGCGCGAAGTACGCCCTGCTCCGCCGCGGCCGCGCGCACTACGCCGAGCCCGCGCTCGCGCACGTGCCGCCGGAGCTCGACGGCCCCGGGGTCGACGCACCGGCCTCGGTGCCCGCCATCGCGCACCTGAACTTCCGCTCGGTCGGCCAGACCACCGAGAAGGTGCTCCGGTACGCGGCCAACAACCCCGGCCGGTTCACCCGGCTGGACGACCCCGTCCGGCTGGTCCGCGAGCTGCTGCGCTCGACCGTGTTCAGCGGCGCGTGGCGGGACGGGCGCGCGGGGTTCGCCGTCGCGGCCCTGCACACCTTCGGCCACCTGTACGGCTCGCTGCTCGAGGCCGAGCGCGCCGGCACCCTGACGCAGGACGTCCCCGCGCGGGACGCCCGGCTGCTCGGCGCCGTCGAGGGCGTGCAGCGCGCCGGGGTCGCCGCGCGCGACCGGGTGCGCCGGGTCGGTCGGGGTCGGCGGTGACCGCGGCTCCGACGGGGTACGTGCACGTCACCCGCCTCCCGCCCAGCCCCAGCGGCGTCGCCGCGTACGCCGCCGCCTTCCGGCCCGTGCTCGACGCGCTCGGTCCGACCGGCACCGAGCCGCTGCCGCCCGCGCCCGAGGCGTCCCAGTCCGCGGCGCTCGCCGTCCGGCTGGCGCGCCGCGTGACCCGGCGCGACCCCGGCGCGGTGCTCGTCGTCGAGCAGGCCGGCCGCGGGCTCGCCGAGTTCTGGGCCGCCTGGTGGGCCGCGCGGCGTGGACGCCGGGTCTGGCTGATGGTGCACGACGTGCCCGAGCTGTCCGGCGGCGCGTTCTTCACCACGCTGCTCGACCGCCGGGGCGGCCGCCGGGTCGCCGCGGCGCTGTCCGGCACCCTCGGCCGGTGCGCCGAGCGCGACCTGCTGCGCCGGGCCGAGCGGGTGCTCTGCCTGTCGCCGTCCGGTGCCGCGGCCCTCACGGCCGCGCACCGGCTGGACCGGCCCGTCGAGGCGCTGCCGCACGTCGGCGCCGCCACGGACGACCCCGTCGACGGGCGCACCGAGGTGCTCGTGCCGGGGTACGTGGCCGCCGCCGAGGACGTGCTGCCCCTGGTGCGCGCCGCCGCCGACCTGCCGGACGGCTGGGTGCTGGCGGTCGGCGCCTGCGGCGAGGAGACGGCGCGCGCGCTCGCGGCCGCCGCGGAGGCCGCCGGGACCGCCGACCGGGTGCGGCTGCTCGGCTTCCTGCCCGAGGAGGGCGTGCGCGCCGCGTTCGCCCGGGCCGCGGTCGTCGTGCGCTGGCGGCGCGACGGCTGGGGCGGCGGCGGGGCGCACGCCGTGAGCGGCCCGCTGGTCGCCGCCCTCGGGAACGGCTGCGCGGTCGTCACCAACGACTCCCGGGGCGCCGGGCACCTGTTCGACGAGGCCCGGGTGGTCGTCGTCGGCGACGGGGCGACCGGCGAGCGGGCGCTGCTGGACGCCGTCCGGTCGCTGGTGGTCGATCCCGCCGACCGGCGGGCGCGCGGCGAGGCCGGCCGGGCGCTGGTCCGGCGGGAGCACACGGTGGCGGCGCTCGCGGCGCGGCTGCGCGGCGGGGCGACCGCCCCGGAGCACGAGCACGCGGGCGCGACCCGCGGGGAGGACGGCTGACGTGGGTCGACGGGGTGAGCTCGTCTTCAACCGGGCGCTGACGCACGTGCCCAGCAACGAGCTGCGGATCCGCACGCTCCGGCGGCTGGGTGCGGACCTCGGCGAGCACGTGTACCTGTTCGGCGGGTCCGAGGTGCTCGAGCCGGGCAACCTGCGGATCGCCGGGCGCTGCCACGTCGGGCGGTTCTGCCAGATCGACGCGCGCGGCGGCATCGACATCGGCTACGACGTGGTCATCGCCAGCCACGTCCTGCTGGTCACCGCCGACCACGACCTGCGGGACCCCGGGTTCGCCGGCCGGCTCGGGCCGATCACCATCGGCGACCGGGCCTGGCTCGCGAGCCGGTCGACCGTCGTACGCGGCGTGACCATCGGCGAGGGGGCCGTCGTGGCCGCCGGCGCCGTCGTCACCCAGGACGTCGAGCCCTGGACGATCGTCGGCGGGGTGCCCGCCCGGCCGATCGGGGAGCGGCCCCGGGAGCAGCACTACCGGATCGACTACGGGCCCGAGCGGTACTGACGCCGCGCGGGCTCGCGCAGCCCTGCCCTCTGTGATCTGCTACGGGTGATTTGTCCCGTTTGTGGGCCAGGCAGGGGGAGCCATGACCGCAGCACGCCCGACCGCCGACGGGCCGCCCGGGGGCCGACGCGAGGCCGCGCTCGACGTCTCGGTGGTGATCGCCGCCCGGGACGCCGAGGCGACGCTGCCCGCGCAGCTCGACGCGCTCGCCGCGCAGGACCCGGCCTGCACCTGGGAGGTGCTGGTCGCCGACAACGGCTCGACCGATGGCACCCGCGACCTCGTCCGGGACGCGGCCCGGGGACCGGCGGACGTGCGCCTCGTCGACGCCTCCGGGATCCGCGGGGCCGGTGCCGCCCGGAACGCCGGGGCGCGCGCGGCCCGGGGCCGGGACCTGCTGTTCTGCGACGCCGACGACGTCGTCGCGCCCGGCTGGGTCGACGCCCTGCACGGCGCGCTCCGGGACGCGGACGTCGCGGCGGGGCGCCTGGAGTGGGAGCGGCTCAACAGCCGCGCGGCGCAGGGGTCCCGCGCGCTGCCGCAGGTCGACGGCCTGCAGTACGCCGAGCCGCTGCCCCGGCTCGGGAGCGCCAGCTCCAGCAACCTCGCCGTCCGGCGGGCGCTGTTCGACCGGCTGGGCGGCTTCGACGTCCGCGCCCGCTACCTCCAGGACACCGACCTGTGCTGGCGCGCCCAGCTCGCCGGCGGGGCGCTCGCGTTCGAGCCCGACGCCGTGGTGCACATGCGGCTGCGCGACGGCCTCGTCGGGGCCTGGCGGCAGGGGCGGGGCAGCGGGATGGGGCAGCGGTGGCTGGCCGCGCGGTACGCCGAGGTGGCGGCGCAGGCGGCGGCGGACGGGTCCGGCGCGGTGGCCGGCGACCACGCGGTCGCGGGCGACGACCGCGGCGCCACGCGGCGGTGGCCGGCGCGGATCGCCCGGCGGGCGTGGCTCGTGGCCGGCGAGGCCGCCCGGATCCGGTCCCGGGCCGACGTCGCGCGGCTGTCCTGGAGCACGGGGTTCGGCATCGGGTACGCGCGCGGCGGGCTGCCCGACCCGGAGCCGCTCCGCGCGGGGGAGCTCGCGGTGGCCGGCTGCGCGCACGAGGCGGGCTGAGCCGGCGCGCGGTGGTCCGCGTGCGCGAGGCGGGATGGTCCGCGCCGCCGGCCGGGGGCGGGTCGTCGGGGTCAGCCGCACCCGCACGGGTGACCCGCGTCCGGCGACCGGGCGACCCCCGGCGCGCGCACCCGGGTGACCGACTCGACGCGCACCTGTCCGGTTTGCGAGGGTATGTCGACATTCTCGGCCGCACCCGACGCCGAGCCGGCGGGAGGTGACGCGTGATCGACGCCCGGGCCCGCGCGGACGTGTCGGTCGTCGTGGTCGCGCGCGGCGACGAGCACGGCCTGCCGCACACGCTGCGCAGCCTGCTGGACTCCCTCGACCACGCCGCCGGCCGCCGGGACGAACGGACCTCCTGGCTCCGCGGCGAGCGCCTGCACGGCGAGCTGCTCCTCGTCGCCCGCGACCTCGGCCGCCTGCCCGCGCTGCCCGCCGACCCGCGGCTCCGCGTCGTCGCCGCCCCCGGGGTGACCGGCGGGCGGGCCCGGAACGTCGGCGTCGCCGCGGCGCGCGGCCGGTACCTGCTGTTCACCGACGCCCAGGTCCGGGTGCCCGCCGACTGGGTGCTCGCGCTCACCGCGCCGCTGCGCTCCGGCCGCGCCGACCTGACCGGCGGGGCGGTGCGGCTGACCGCCAACCTCGAGCGGCCCTGGCTGACGGAGGACCTCGCCGCCGCCTACCTCGACCTCGTCCCGGACCCGCCCGAGGTCGGCAAGGCATTCAGCGGCGTCAGCATGGCCGCGACGCGGGCGGTGCTGGAGGCGGTCGGCTTCGACGAGGCGCTCGGCACCGCGTGCTGCCCCGACGGGCTCGACGTCGTGTTCCGGCGCGACGTCGTCGGCGCGGGCTTCCGGGAGCGGGCCGTCGCGGGCGCGGTGGTCGAGCGCGACCTCGGCCCGCGCGCACTCGTCCGCCGGGCGCTCATCGAGCGGGCCCGCGGGCACGGACGTGCTGCCGCGTACGTCGACCGGCGGCTGCGGGACGTCCGCCCCGCCGCACCCCTCGTGCTGCTGCGGCTCGTGGGCCGGTGGCTGCGGCTGCTGGCACTCGGGCACGGCCGCGGGCGCGCACGGGCCCGGCTGCGGGCGCACGCCGCCGTCGCGTACCACCGCGAGACCCTGCGGCTGCTGCGCGCGCCCGTGCGCGAGCGCCCCGCGTCCGCCGCCGGCGACGCCCCCGGCGGCGGTGGTGCCCCGCGCTCCGCCGTGCCCGTGGCGCTCCTGCCGCGCGACTCGGTGCCGCCGACCGCGCTGCCCGCGGCCGAGCCAGCGCCGGCCGTCGCGGCCGTCGACGAGGGCGCTCGCGGCGCCGTGCACCAGTTCTGGGACCGCGGCCGCTCGCGCGGCGCCGAGGCCCGCGCGGGCCGTCCGCCCGCCACCCCGCTGCACGGCACCACCGCGTCCTGACCCCGCGGTGGGCAGGCGGGCCGCTGCGCCACCCACCCCACGCGCCGCCGCCTCCGCGCCTCCGGGTCCGGATCCGTCGAGCGGATACGGGACACGTCGAGTGCCTATCCACGGGATAGGCACTCGACGTGTCGGATGTGCACTCGGCGTCGGGGCGGCGCGGGAGCGCACTCGGCCGGTGCCGGGCACGGTCTCGGTCCGGCCGGCCGGCCGGAACCGTCGAGGGGATATGGGACACGTCGAGTGCCTATCCAGGGGATAGGCACTCGACATGTCGGATAGGCACTCGGCGCGGGGGGCAGTTGCGGGGGTCAGACGCGGGAGTCGGGCGCGGGGGCGAGAGG
>NZ_JAHVCI010000100.1:0-7028 GCF_019265565.1 Cellulomonas sp. PS-H5 | reverse complement strand
GGCGGCCCGCCGCACCGTCGGGGAGCGCCGCGGGGCCGTCGGCGGTGCCGCGGCCGGGCGCCGGGCGGGCGACCGCGGGACCCGCGACGAGGGCGGCCGGCGCGCCGGGGGCTGAGGCGGATCCTCGAGTCCCCGGCGCGCCGGTCGTCGTCGTCAGGCCGGCGCGCCCACCCGGGCGAGCATGGCCAGCACGACCGCCGCGGAGCGGTCGGCCGCGTCGTCCACGTGCGTGAGGAAGTCGTCCGCGCCGGCCGGGCCGCACAGGTCCGAGATCCCGCGCACGGCGAGGAAGGGCACGCCGTAGACGTGCGCCACCTGGGCGAGCGCGGTGGTCTCCATGTCGGTCGACAGGCCGCCGGGGAACTGCTCGCGCACCGGGCCGACCAGGGTCGCGTCCACGAACGCGTCGCTCGACAGCATGAGGCCCGCGCGCACCGTGAGGTCGCCGGCGTCTGCTCCCAGGGCGGCACCGCGCAGCGCCTGGTCGCCGTGGTACGTCGCCGGCATGCCCGGCACCTGGCCGAGCGCGTAGCCGAAGGCCCGGGCGTCCGCGTTCGTGTACACGTGCTCCGAGCCGACGACGACGTCGCCGACGTGCACGCCCGCCTGGACGCCGCCCGCGCTGCCCGCGCTGATCAGCGCCGCCGGCGCCGCGCCGCCGCGGGCGGCCGCGACCAGCACCAGCGCCGCGGACGCGGCCGAGGCGGCGTTCGCCAGGCCGATCCCCGAGCGCACCAGCAGCACGTCCCGGCCGGCGACGGTGAGGACGTGGTGCTCGGCGCCGCCGACCGTGGCCGGCTCGCCGACGGCGTCGGCGCGCTCCAGGAACGGCGCCGCCTCGTCCGGCATCGCGACCGAGACGACGACGTCGACGCCCGCGAGGGCGCTCGCCGCCGTCACGCGGTCACCTGGCTCCACTCGGCGCGGTGCGCGAGGAACTCCCGCGCCGCGCCCTGCGCGCCCTCCAGGGTGTGGTTGGCGCCCCAGCCGCACTGCACCTCGTTCGCGGCGGGCACCTCGCCGGCGGTGGTGATGTCCTGGAGCGTGTCGGCGACCAGGGCCTGGACGTCGTCCTCGGCCCACTCGCCCTGCAGGATCAGGTAGAACCCGGTCTGGCAGCCCATCGGGGAGAAGTCGATCACCCGGTCGCTGTGGTTGCGCGAGTGCTCGGCGAACAGGTGCTCCAGCGAGTGCACGACCGGCATCTCCAGGTGGGCCTTGTTCGGCTGCGCGAACCGGATGTCGTACTTGCTGATCACGTCGCCCGCCGGGAGCACCTTCGTGTCGGCCAGCCGGATGTACGGCGCGGCCACCGTCCGGTGGTCGAGGTTGAACGACTCGACGTTCATGCGGGGCTGGTTCACGGGACTCCCTCGGGGTGCAGCGGTCGGACGGGAACATTGTGCAGCGGTCACGGGGCGCGCGGTATTCCGGGCGCGGTGGCTGGACGCAGGTGTCGGGGTCAGGCCGGGCGGACCGCGCGCCGGGGCCGCGGCCGGGTGCGCGGCGACCGCGACCGGTCCGTGAGCTCGAGCAGCCGCACGACCCGCCCGCGGTGCGGCGCCCAGGGCGCGAGCACGTCGAGCACCTCCTCCTGCTCGACCCGCCGACCCGCGATCGCCGTGCCCACGAGCCGGGGCAGGTGCAGGTCCCCGACCGACACGGCGTCCGCGTCGCCGAGCGCGCGCCGGGTGGTCTCCGCGACCGTCCACACGCCGATCCCGGGGACGGTGGCGAGCCGCCGCCGGACCTCCGCGGCGGCGCCGGGCGCGTCCGGGGCGACGTCCAGCACCTCCTGCAGCCGGCGGGCCACCGCGGCGGCGCGCAGGATCGTCGAGGACCGCTGGTCGTCCACCCCGGCCCGCCGCCAGTCCCAGACCGGCACCCGGCGCCAGCCGAGGGCGTCCGGCGGCACCCGCATGCCCGCGGGCGCCGGCCCGGGCGGGACCTCGCCGTGCCGGAGCAGCAGCCAGCGCCAGGCGTGGTGCGCGTCGACCGTGACGACGCGCTGCTCCAGCACCGCGGGCACCAGGGCGCCCAGCACGTCGCCCGTGCGGGGGATCCGCAGGCCGCGCAGCCGGTGGTGCGCCGCGGCGAGCGCGAGGTGGCCGACGGGGTCGAACGTGCGCGGGTCGTCCCGGGCGCCGAGCAGGTCCGGCAGGCCGGCGAGCGCGCGGGCCGCGCCGGGTCCCCAGGCGGCCGCGGCGACCCCGCCCGGCCCGGGGCGCAGGTGCAGCGTGGCGGGGCCGTCGGCGGTGCGCAGCGCGTGCCAGACCGTGCCGTCGCGCTCGACCCGGAGCGCGGGGTCGAGGCCGCCGCGGCGGACCAGCATCAGCGTGAGCCGGACGTCGAGCGGGCCGTCCGGGACGTACCCGCGGGTCTCGGGGCCGCCGGGGTGCTGCACCCCTCCAGCATGCCGGACGGCGCCGACACGGGCCTCGTGGGCCCGGTCGGCGCCGTCGCGGGTGCGGCAGGTCAGCGCTTGAGGAAGTCGAGCAGGACCTCGGTCACCTCGGCGGCGTGCGTCCAGAGCATGCCGTGCGGCGCGCCCTCGATCTCGACGTACTCGGCCTGCGGCAGTGCCGCGTGGAACGGTCGGCCGGTGGCGTCGATCGGCAGGATCCGGTCCGCGGTGCCGTGCACGATCAGCGTCGGCACGTCGACCTTCGGCAGGTCGCCGCGGAAGTCGGTCAGCCAGGCCGGCACGACCGCGCTGGACGCGAACCAGGACGAGCCGGCGGCGACGTCCCAGGAGTGCCGGAGCGCCTCCTCCGACAGCCGCGACCCCAGGTTCTCGTCGGTGTTGTAGAAGTCGGCGTAGAAGTTGGTGAAGTAGGCGTACCGGTCGGCGGTCACGGCCTCGACGATCCCGTCGAACACCTCGCCCGGGACGCCCGTCGGGTTGTCGTCGGTCTGCAGCAGGAACGGCTCGAGCGACGCCAGGAACACGGCCTTCGCGACCCGCTCCGAGCCGTAGGTGCCCAGGTAGCGGCCGACCTCGCCGGTGCCCATCGAGAACCCGACGAGGACCGCGTCGCGCAGGTCCAGGGTGTCGAGCACCGTCTTCAGGTCGGCGGCGAACGTGTCGTAGTCGTAGCCCGTGGTGGGCTGGCTCGACTGCCCGAACCCGCGGCGGTCGTAGGTGATGACGCGGTACCCGGCGTCGAGCAGGGCGGCCGACTGCTTCTCCCACGAGTGGCCGTCGAGCGGGTAGCCGTGGATGAGGACGACGGGCTGCCCCGTCCCGTGGTCCTCGTAGTACAGGTCGATCGACGTGGTGTTCTCGGTGCCCACGGTGATGTACGGCATGGTCAGCCCTCTCCTGCGATCGGAGAACGGTCGTTCTCCGCGATGTCGCCTACACTAGAGAACGAGCGTTTTCCGCGCAACCCCCCCGAGGAGCGGCCATGAACCAGGTGCAGGAGGCGGCCCGTCCGGCGCCGTCCGCCGACGAGCTGCGCGAGCGGGTGCTCGCCGCCGCGGACCGGCTCTACTACCGGCGCGGCATCCAGGCCGTCGGCATGGACGAGCTGCGCGCCGAGGCCGGCGTCCCGATGAAGCGGCTCTACGCGCTGTTCGGCGGGAAGGACGCGATCGTCGCCGAGGTGCTGCGCCGCCGCGGCGCGCAGTGGGAGCGCGGCGTGCAGGCCGCCGTCGACGCGGCGCCGGGCCCGCGCGAGCGGCTGCTCGCCGTCTACGACCACCTGGCCGCGTGGTTCGGCGAGACCGACTTCCACGGCTGCATCTTCATCAACTCGTTCGGCGAGCTCGGCGGGTGCTCGCCCGAGGTCGCCGAGATCGTCCGCGCGCACAAGGCGGGGTTCCAGGAGTACGTCGCGGGCCTCGTCGCCGACGCCGGCGGGGGGCCTGCGCTCGCGGCGCAGCTCGCGATCCTCGCGGAGGGCGCGCAGACCACCGCGGCGATCGCCGGGACGCCCGAGGCGGCAGTGCAGGCGCGGGCGGCGGCGGCGACGCTGATCGACGCGGCGGGGCTGCGGGGCTGACGCCGGGGCTGGTATGACCGGTTATACTCGGGGTCATGAAGACCGCGATCTCCGTACCGGATCCTGACTTCGAGCGGTTCGAGCGCGTCGCGGCGCGGCACGGGATGAACCGCTCCGAGTTCTACCGCCTCGCGGGACGCCGCCTCGCGGACGAGCTCGAGGGGACGAGCGAGCTCACCGCCCTCGCCAACGCGGCCATCGCGCGCGCCGGGCAGCCGGCCGGCGACGGCGCGTTCCTCCGCGCGTCGGAGCGGGCGGTGCTGGAGGGGACCGAGTGGTGATCGCCCGCTCCGACGTGGTGTGGGTCGACTTCGGTCAGCCGAGGGGGAGAGAGCCGGGCAAGGTCCGTCCCGCCGTGGTCGTGCAGGACGACTGGCTGCTCGCGACCGAGATCGGGACGGTGCTGGTGGTGCCCCTCACGTCGAACCTGGCACTGGAGGTGTTCCCGGGCAACGTGCTGGTCCCCGGCGCCGCGAGCGGCCTCGACCGGGACAGCGTCGCGGTCGTCTCGCAGGTCGGCCCGGTGTCGCGCGAGTTCCTCGAGCCGTTCCCGACCGGCCACCTCCCGGCCTACCTGGCGAACGCGGTGGCAGCCGGCATCCGCCTCGTCACCGGCATCTGAGCGGGTCAGGCCGCGCGGTCGCCCTGCACCCGCGCGAGGAACTCGGTGACCGTCCGCAGGTACTCCGCCCGCGGGCCGTCGGCGGACAGCGCGAGGTCGTGGATGCCGCCCGGGATCGTCACGAGCGTGACGTCGTCGCCGAGCCGGGGCGCGCGCGCCCAGATCTGCTGCACGTCGAGCACCGTGTCCTGGGCGTCGAGCAGCGGGTTCGACCGGGAGTTCGGCCCGGACTCCGCCGCGGTGGCGACCAGGACGGGGGCGTCGATCCGCAGCCCGCGCGCCAGCCGAGCCTGGCCCCGGCGCACCGCGCGCAGCCAGCCCGCCCGCACCGGGAACCCCTCGGCGGGCTTGAGCGACCGGTCGTAGTCCCACCGCCCGCCGTGGTCGGAGTGCAGGTGCCACGAGTAGGCGGACGGCCCGTCGGCGAGCACGCGCATCCGGTCGACCGGTCCCAGGCTGTCCAGGACCCACGTCGACACCACGCGGTGGAACCACCGGGAGTTCAGGTCGAACCACGGGCTGTTCAGCACCAGCGCGTCGACCGCCGCGCGGCCGCCGGGGCTGTCCGCCCACAGCGCGGCCGTGAGCCCGCCGGTCGAGTGGCCGTGCACCGTCAGCCGGTCGTGGCCGAGCTCGTCGCGCAGCAGCCGGGCGGCCAGGCCGAGGTCGGCGCGGTACTCGGCGAGGTCGTCGACGTAGTGCGGCACCTGGCCCTCGCGCCACGACCGGCCGCACCGGCGCAGGTCGAGGGCGTAGAACGTGTGGCCCGCCGCGGCGAACGCGTCGGCGAGGTGGGTCTGGAAGAAGTAGTCGTTGAACCCGTGCACGTGCAGCACGGCGCTGCCCCCGGGGGTCGAGCCGGGCTCCGGGGTCCGGCGCACGACTGTCGCGACCAGGTCGGGGTCCGTCCCCGACAGCGGGAGGGTGCGCTGCTCCCAGCCCGGTCCGAGGAGGTCGGGGTGCCAGCCGGTCACGCGGGGCGCCCGTCGGTCGACGCGCGCGCCCCGGGACGGGCCGCGGCCAGGTGCAGCGGCAGGAGCGCGGCCAGGCCGATCGCGATCACGAGCACGATGCCCAGGATGCCCCACCGCTGCGAGCCCGCGACGGCCACGGCGGTCGAGAACGCGAACGGCGCGAGGAAGCTCGCCGCGCGACCGGTGGTCGCGTACAGCCCGAAGATCTGGCTCTCCCGCCCCGGCGGCGCGATCCGGGTCAGCAGGGAGCGGCTCGCCGACTGCGCCGGGCCGACGAACACGCACAGCAGCAGCCCGCACACCCAGAAGGCGGAGGCGCCGGCGCCGGCGAGCGCGAACGTGGCGACGCCGGCCACCACCAGGCCGACCAGCGAGACGACGATGAGCACCCGGGGCCCGACGCGGTCGTCCAGGGCGCCGGCCGCGAGCGTCGAGATCCCGGCGACCACGTTGGCGGCGATCGCGAACACCACGACCTCGCTCGCGGAGAACCCGAACGTGCCGGACGCGATCACGGCGCCGAAGGTGAACACACCCGCGAGCCCGTCGCGGTACACGGCGCTCGCGAGCAGGAACCACACGGTGCTGCGGGACGTCCGCCACAGGTCGCGGACGTCGGCGACGATCCGGCGGTAGGCCTCGAGGACGCCGGGCCGGCGGCCCGCCGCGGCGGCCTCCGCGGGGTCGTCCGGCACCGCGACGAGCACCGGGATCGCGAACGCGCCGAACCACAGCGCCGACACCAGCACCGCGACGCGGATGTTCACGCCGTCCTCGCCCGTCACCCCGAACCAGCCGACCTCCGGGTTGATGAACCCGACGAACAGCACGAGCAGCAGCACGATGCCGCCGAGGTAGCCGGCGCCCCAGCCGAGGCCGCTGACCCGGCCGAGGGTCGCGGGCGTCGCGACCCGGGGGAGCAGGGCGTTGTAGTGCACGCTCGCCAGCTCGAACGTGAGGTTCGCGGTCGCGAGCAGCGCGATGCCGAGCAGCAGGTTCGCGGTGAGCGAGTCCGGGTCGGGCCGGACCAGCGCCATGGCGGCGCAGAGCGCCACCGTGACCGCGGTCTGCACCGCCAGGTTCCGCCGCCGGCGCCCCGAGCCGTCCGCGCGGGTGCCGGTCAGCGGCGCCAGCAGCGCGATGAGCACCCCGGCGGCCGTCAGGCCCCAGCCGAGCCAGGTCGAGTGCCGGGCCAGCGCGGCGTCGAGGGCGTCGCCGCCCTCCGCGACCACGGCGGGGTCGACGAACGCGTCGCTGGTCAGCCAGCGCGTGAACACGAACGTCGTGATGACGGCGTTGAAGGCCGCGGAGCCCCAGTCCCACAGGGACCAGGCGACGATGCGGCCGCGCGCGCCGGGCGCGCCGGGCGCGGGGCTCGGCGGGGCGGCGGCGGGGCCGGGCGTCGCGGGGCCGGCGGGCGTCGGGGGC
>NZ_JAHVCI010000010.1:0-84939 GCF_019265565.1 Cellulomonas sp. PS-H5 | reverse complement strand
CCGCGCGGCGCGCCGCACGACCGGCCGGCGCCCGTGGTGGCGGCGCAGACCGCGCCCGAGGACGTCGCGGCGGCGCACGGGCCGGTGGCGGCGGGGCGGGCCCGGCTCCGCGAAGCGGCCCGGTCCGCGGCGCCGGGCGTCCCGGTGGACCACGCCGGGCCGGGGCCGATGGAGGACGAGGCCGAGCCCCCACCGGGCGAGCGGCTGCGGCTCGCGGGCCTCGTGCGGTGGCGGCTGGCGCCGCGGACCGCGGCGGTCGCGCTGGGCGCGCTGCTGCTCGTCGGCGGGGCCGTGGCGCTGCGGTCGGCGGCGCAGCCGACGGCGGACCCCGTCACCGTCGAGGAGCCCGCGGTCACCGCCCCCGCCACCGCCGCGGCGGAGGAGGCCGCACCCGCCGAGGAGGCGACGGTCTGGCTGCACGTCGTCGGTCAGGTGGCCTCCCCGGGCGTCGTGGCCCTGCCGGCGGGCTCCCGCGTGGCTGACGCGGTCGCCGCGGCCGGCGGCGCGCTCCCGGACGCAGACCTCGCGGGGCTGAACCTGGCGGCCGTCGTCCAGGACGGGGCGCAGATCCGGGTCCCGGCGCCGGGGGAGGAGCCGGCCGCCGAGGTCGGCGGTGCGGACGGGGTCGCCGGCGCCTCGGAAGCGGGCGCCGCGGGCGTCGTCGTCGACGTTAACACCGCCGGCAGCGCCGAGCTCCAGGGCCTCCCCGGCATCGGGCCGGTGCTCGCCGACCGCATCGTCGCGTGGCGCGAGGCGAACGGCCCGTTCGAGAGCGTGGACGCCCTGCTCGACGTGTCCGGGATCGGACCCGCGGTGCTCGGTCAGATCCGGGAGCTGGTGCGGGTGTGAGCGCGGACGAGGCGGTCGACGTGCGGCTGGTGCCCGCGGCGCTGGCGGTGTGGGGCGTGGCGGCGGTGGTCGTCGGCGGGTCGCCCGGGACGCTGGCGGCCGGTGCCGCGGCGGCCGGTGCCGCGGCGGCCGTGCTCGCGGCCGTGGGCGTGCTCGCGGGGGCGGCGCGGCATGCGCCGGCCCCACTCCCGCAGCGGATCCCCGTGCGGCTGGCCGGGCGGGCGCACGCGGGCCTGGCGCTCGGGGCGGTCGCGGTCCTGCTGCTGACGACCGCGCTGCAGGTGCTCCTCCGCGAGGCCGGCGACGTGCGCGGGCTCGCGGAGGAGCGGGCGAGGGTGCGGATCGTCGGGACCGTCCGCACCACGCCCCAGGCACCCGGCGGCGCGGGCGGCACCCGGGTGGTGCGGTTCCTGCTGGCCGCGACGTCGGTCGAGGTCCTGGGCGCGGGCGGCGGTGCCGCGGTCGGTGCGGGAGACGCGGGAGACGCGGGAGGTGCGGGAGACGCGGGAGGTTCGGGAGGTGCCGGGCGAGAGGCGGGAGCGGCCCGGCCGACCGGTGCCGCGGTCGAGGTGTACGCGCCCGCGGCGGCCGCCGACCTCGCGTACGGCACCGAGGTCGTCGTCGAGGGGCGGCTGTCCCCGGTCCCGGACGGCTCGCGGCGGGCGGTCGCCCGCGCCCGCGCGGACGGCGACCCGACGGTGCGCGCGCCACCCCCGGCCGTGCTGCGGGCGGCGGACCGGCTGCGGACGGGCCTCGTGGCCACGGCGGCCGGGGTCCCGGGCGACGCGGGTCGGCTGCTGCCGGCCGTCGCGGTCGGCGATACCCGCGGCGTGGGCGACCTCGACGAGGCGATGCGGGTGTCCGGGCTGGCCCACATCACCGCGGTGTCCGGGGCGCACTTCTCGATCCTCGGGGCGGTCGTGCTGGCCGTGCTCACGCGCGGCGGCGTGCCGCGGCGGTGGCGCTGGCTGCCGCTCGCGGTGGTGCTCGGCGGGTTCGTCGCGGTGGTGCAGCCGGGTGCGAGCGTCGTGCGCGCGGCGGTGATGGGCGCGGTCGGGGTCCTCGGCCTCGTCGTGGGGCGGCCGTCGCGCTCCGTGCCGGCGCTGGCGGCCGCGGTGCTCGTGCTCCTCGTGGCCGACCCCTGGCTGGCTCGGGACGTCGGGTTCGTGCTGTCCGTGGTCGCGACCGCGGGCATCGCGCTGCTCGCCGGCCCGCTGGCACGCCGCTGGTCCGCCCCGCGCGACGGGGCCCGCGGAGGGTCCGCGTCGGGCCGCCGCCCGCGCCCCGGCGACGACCCCCGCCCGGCGGCTGGCCCCGTCGCCACCGCGCTCGCGGTGCCGGTCGCCGCCCAGGCCGCGTGCGCGCCGGTGCTGCTGGTGCTCACCCCGGCCGTCCCCGTCTACAGTGTCCTGGCCAACGTCGCCGCGGCCCCGGCGGTCGCCCCGGCCACCGTCGGCGGGCTGGTCGCGGCGGTCGTCGGTCCCTGGTGGCCCGGGGCCGCCGCGTGCTGCGCGCAGGTGGCCGGCGCCGCGTGCTGGTGGATCGCGGCGGTCGCCCGCACGACGGCGGGCCTGCCCGGGGCCCAGGTCGCCTGGGTCGCCGGCCCGCCGGGCCAGGTGCTCCTCGCCTGCGCCTGCGCGGCAGCGCTCGTCCTGGTGCTCCGGTGTCGGCGCGTCGTGGGACCCTAGGCGGGTGCCTGCCTCCACCTCCGCCGCGCGCCGACCCGCCCGGGGCGGTGGCCGCGGGTCGTCCGCCCCCGCCGGCCTCGCGTGGGACGAGGTGGGGCTCGCCCCGGTCGTCCTGGTGACCGGCCCGGAGGAGCTGCTGGCGGAGCGCGCCGTCGACCGGCTCGTCGGGCTCGCGCGCGAGCGGGACGCGCAGGTCGAGGTCACCCGGGTCGACGGCGCCGCGTACGGGGCGGGGGAGCTCACGCTCGCCACCAGCCCGTCGCTGTTCGCGGAGGACCGGGTCGTCGTGGTCGAGAACGTCGAGAAGGCCACCGACGACCTGATCCTCGAGGCGACCGCGTACGTCGCCGCGCCGCAGGAGGACGTCGTGCTCGTGCTCCGGCACGGCGGCGGTCAGCGCGGCAAGCGGCTGCTCGACGCCGTCCGGGCCGCGGGGCACCCCGTCGCGACGTGCGAGACGATCAAGCGCGACGCGGACAAGGCCTCGTTCGTCACGCAGGAGCTGCGCCGCGCCGGCCGCCGGATGGAGGCGCGCGCGGTCCGCTCGCTGGTCGACGCGGTGGGCAGCGACCTGCGCGAGCTCGCCGCCGCGTGCTCCCAGCTCGTGGCGGACACCACGGGCGTCATCAGCGTCGAGGTGGTCGAGCGGTACTACGGCGGCCGGATCGAGGCGACCGGGTTCCGGGTCGCCGACGCGGCGGTCGACGGGAACGCGGGGGAGGCGGTCGCGCTGCTGCGGCACGCGTTCGCGACGGGCGTCGACCCGGTCCCGCTGGTCGCCGCGCTCGCGGCCCGGCTGCGGGTGCTCGCCAAGGTGTCGGCCGTGCGCGGCCGGGGACCCGGCGCCGAGCGCGACCTCGGCCTCGCGCCGTGGCAGGTCGACCGGTCCCGCAAGGAGCTGTCCCGGTGGACCCCCGAGGCGCTGGCCGCGGCGATCACGGCGGTCGCGCAGGCGGACGCCGAGGTCAAGGGCGCGAGCCGCGACCCCCGGTTCGCCGTCGAGCGCGCGGTGCTCCGGATCGCGGCGGCCGTCCGGCGCTGACGGACCCGTCGGACGGCGACGTGCCGGGCGGGTGGCGCGAGCCGCGCCGACCCGACGTCGGACCGCGCTGACGCCGACCCGATTCGGACCGTGCTGACGCCGACCCGACGTCGGACCGCGCTGACGCCGACCCGACGACAGACCTCACCGACGGCCCCGTCGCCGCCGCGGGTCCGCGCCCGTCAGATGTAGTGCTGCCCCAGGGTGTTCCCGGGCCGCAGCAGCGGCGCCGACGACCGGTCGACCAGGAGGCTGCGCTCCAGCAGGTTGCCCTGGTAGAGGTCGAACCCCAGGCGTCGGCCGGCCTTGAGCTCCGCGCTGGTCTCGACGAACTCCGCCACGAGCAGCGCGCCGTGCGACCGGGCCAGGTCGACGACCGGCTCGCCCTCGAGGTCGAGGTCCCGGGCGTCGATCTTCACGAAGTCGGCCTGGGGGAGCAGCGCACGCTGGTCCTGCCGGGACACGAACCCGGCCATCGCGATCCGGAAGCCCTGCTCCCGGAGCCGGCGGACGCCGCGCAGGACGTCGCCGTCGATGCGGGTGGTGCCGGTGATCTCGACGACGAGGCGGTCGGGACGGTTCGGCAGGTGCAGCTCGCCGGTGAGGAACGCCCGCGGGCAGCGGGCGAACAGCCAGCGGCCGTGGCCGACCTCGTCCACGTCCGCGCGCCCGAATGTGGCGCGCAGCACAGCACTGGTGGCACGCTCGTGCTGGAGCTCGCTCCACGCGCCCGCGTCCACCGACGTCGCGCCGGGTGCGCGGAACGCAAGCTCGTACCCGAAGGGGTGCAGGCGGGGAGAGAAGATCCCCTGCCGTCCGACGACGACGCGCTCCGTCGCGACGTGCCGGTCCCACTCCCGGCGCAGCACATCCGGGATCGCGGCGTCGATCTCGTCCGCGAGCCGCCGCTCCACGTCGCCCTGTCCCCTGGTCATGCCATCCATGACACCACAGTCAGCGCCATATGACACGAGGTCGAGCCCCCGACCGGGGGTGATATCGCGCGAACACGGGCCAGAGTGACGTCGGATTCACCCGATTGGGCGGAACTCCGGCAGAACCCCTCAGGAGGTGGTGCGAAGCGCCTCGCATCAGTCATGCTCGTCGTGACAGAGAGTCAACGTTCTGTGACAGGAGACCCCCCATGCGCACCTCGCTGAAGGCCATCGCCACCGCCGCTCTCGCCCTGACCCTCACGCTGGGCGCGTCGGGCGCCGCCAATGCAGCCGGCGGCTTCACCATCCAGAGCGGCGCGACGGGCTGCTGCCGG
Source organism: Cellulomonas sp. PS-H5 (assembly GCF_019265565.1). NCBI lineage: Bacteria > Bacillati > Actinomycetota > Actinomycetes > Micrococcales > Cellulomonadaceae > Cellulomonas > Cellulomonas sp. PS-H5. Next base: position 80,090 of record NZ_JAHVCI010000010.1, on the reverse strand, counting down.
ATCGTGGTCTGAGCCCGTTCGGCGCCTCGCGGCTGATGCAGCCGACCGCCGGGGCGCGCTGTGCGCCGGGTCCGGGGCGTGGCGGATGGGTGACAGGCTCGCCGTCACGAGGCGTCATAGGTACAGTGACACCCATGACGACCATTGCTGACCGCGTCCGCCAGGCGCGGTTGGCCGCTGGGCTCTCCCAGACGGCCCTGGCAGGAGACGCGCTCTCGCCGAGCTACATCTCCCTGATCGAGTCCGGTCGGCGCGAGCCGACCGACGCGGCGCTCGGCGTCATCGCCGAGCGGCTCGGGTCCACGGTCGAGTATCTCAAGCACGGCGACGAGGGACCGGCCGAGGCGCGCGCCAAGCTCGCGCTCGACTACGCCCGCCTCGACCTGGTGTCGGGGGAGGCCACGTCGGCCCGCGACCGGATCTTGGCGCTCGACCTCGAGCCGGTCACCCGGCAGGTGCGGGTCGAGGCCCTGCTGGCCCTCGCGCAGGCGCACGAGATGCTCGGCGACCTCGAGTCCGCCGTAGGCGTCCTCGAGCCGCTGCTCACGCAGGCGCGCGCCGAGCAGCACCACCTCGACGCCGCCGCGGCGGCCACGGCCCTCGTCGCCTCCTACGTGGAGTCCGGCGACCTCGGCCGTGCGATCGAGGTCGGCGACCGCCAGCTCGTCGAGCTCGAGGAGGCCGGCCTCACCGGCACCGACGAGCACCTGCGGCTCGGTTCGACGACCCTGTGGGCGTACGTCGAGCGCGGCGACCTGCTGTACGCGACGCACCGGGCGTCCGAGCTGATCCGCCAGGCGGAGTCGCTCGGCACCCCGCGCGGGCGCGGCTCCGTCTACTGGAACGCGGCCCTCGTCGCGGAGCAGCGGCACGACTACGCCCTGGCCAAGCGCTACACCGAGCGCGCGCTCGCCCTTCTGGGCGAGGGCGAGGTCAGCCGCGACATCCCGCGTCTGCGGCTCAACTACGCGTGGCTGCTGCTCCGCAGCGACCCCGCGGAGCCGGCGACCGCCCTCGAGCAGCTCGACCGCGCCGCTCCGGAGCTCCAGGTCTCGGGCTCCGAGGTGGAGATGGCGCGCCTCGACGTCGAGCGGTCCCGCGCGCACCTCATGCAGGGCGACCCGGTCGCGGCCGAGATGTACGGCCGCGCGGCGCTCGACCGGCTCGGCGACCAGCCCCGCCTCGACGGCGCGGCGGCGCAGCTCGCGATCGGCGACGCGCTGCACGCCCGCGGCGAGGTCGAGGCGGCGTCCCGGGCGTACCGCTGGGCCGCCGACATGCTCGGCATGATGTCCGCGTCGCGGCAGTCCGCCGCGGTGTGGCGCGAGCTCGGCGACCGGTTCCTCGGCCACGGCGACGTGACCGGGGCGGCACAGGCGTTCGACCGCGCGCTGCGGGAGGCGGGCTTCCGGCCCGCCGTGCCCGCGGTGCTGTGGGAAGCGTGGAGCGCGGTGGCTCAGGACTGAGCGACCGCGTTCCCCACGGACGGGCTGCGGCCCGACCGCACAGAGGGCGTCACCCCGCAGGGGGGGTGACGCCCTCGGCGCGTCCGGGGGCGGGCCGGCAGCGCCGAGGACTCGGCGCGCCCGCCTCACCGAGCCCGCCCACCTCACACCCCGCCTCGGCCACCGCCGGCCTCGCCGAGCCCGCCCGCCTCGCCAAGCCCCTGGTCTCGCCGAGTGGGCAGTAGATGTCCCCTCGTCGGCCGACGAGGGGACATCTACTGCCCGCTGGGCGGGAGGGGGTTCCCCGCGGGGACGACGAAGGGCACCACCCCGTGGAGAGGGTGGCGCCCTTCGTCAAGGCTACGGTCGCGTCAGAGCGCGTTGACCGACTTCGCCAGCGCCGACTTCTTGTTGGCGGCCTGGTTGGCGTGGATGACGCCCTTCGAGACGGCCTTGTCGAGCTTCTTCGACGCGGCGACGAGCGCGACGCCCGCGGCGTCCTTGTCGCCACCGGCGACGGCCTCGCGCACGCGGCGCACGAACGTCTTCAGCTCGGACTTGACAGCCTTGTTACGCAGGCGCGCCTTCTCGTTGGTGCGGATGCGCTTCATCTGGGACTTGATGTTGGCCACGGTGTGGACTCTCTTCGTGTGTTCGCCGGAGCGAGAGGAACAAGGTCGTAGAGGGCGCGTCCGGCGCCGGGACTGGGGCGTGGGGACACCCGCGGAGAGGAACCGGACTTGTGCCCGCCGACCCGGGCGGACACGCGACTGACAAGCCTACCAGGCGAGCAGCCGCCGGACGAAGCCCGCGGACGTGACCCGCGCCTCCACGGTCGGCCGCGCCGTGCCGCAGGGGCCCGGGGGCCCATAAGTCCTCGTCGGCGCTCCGCAGTCCACCCTAGGGTGCCGCCCATGAGCAGCGACGCCGTGGCCGTGAACCGGCGCAGCTGGGACGCCGTCGTCCCCGCCCACCTCGTGGCCTACGGGGCCGACGCCTTCGCCGGCGAGGACAGCCGGATCACCGCGGTCGTCCGCGACGACCTCGCCGCGCTCGCGCCGCACCTGCCCGGCGGGTCGCCGGTCGGGCTCGACCTGGTGCACCTGCAGTGCCACATCGGGCTCGACACGCTGTCGTGGGCGCGGCTCGGGGCTCGGGTGACGGGGATCGACCTGTCGGGCGCCTCGACGGCCGCGGCGCGCGAGCTCGCGGAGCGGGCGGGCCTGGCGGCGACCTTCCTCGAGAGCGACGTCGCGCACGCCCTCGACGTCTGCGCCGACCGGTTCGACGTCGTCTACACCGGGATCGGCGCGCTCTGCTGGCTGCCCGACCTCGACGCCTGGGCGCGCACCGTCGCGGGGCTGCTCCGACCGGGTGGGACGTTCTACGTCCGCGAGGCGCACCCGGTGCTCTACGCCCTCGACGCCGAGCGGACCGACGGTGCCCTCGTGCTGGCGCAGCCGTACTTCGGCGGCGCGCCGCGGCACCACCGGCACGCGTCGACGTACGCCGGGGGAGCGGTGCCCGAGGACGCGCGCGACACCTACGAGTGGCAGCACGGGCTGGCCGAGGTCGTGCAGGCGCTGCTCGGCGCCGGGCTGCGGCTCGTCGCGATCGCGGAGCACCGGACGATCCCGTGGCTCGCGCTGCCGGGGATGGTGCCGACCGGCGACGGCAGCTGGGCCCTCCCGGAGGGCGGCGACCGCCTCCCGTTGACGTTGGCCCTGACCGCGACGAAGCCGACCTGACGCCCTCAGCCGCGACGCGCTGGGCTCCGGCGGTGGCGTCAGGGCGTGAGCGGACCGGCCAGGGCCGCGGCCAGGGCGGCGCGGTCGCCCGTGACCGTCAGCGCCGGGTCGTCCGCAGGGGTGCGGCCCCAGAGGAGCAGGGCCAGTGCGCGGGCCGGGCCCGCGACGGTCACCGGCGCCGCGTCTGGCGCCGACGGGGAGGCCGCCCCGGCCGCCGCCTCCGGCCACGCGCCGGCTCGGCTCGGCTGCCCGTCCGCTGGACCCGGCTGCCCGTCCGCCGGCGCGCCCAGCAGCCACGACCGCCCCGCGTCGTCCGCGACCAGTCGCACCGGGCGTCCGAGCGCCGCCATCCGGCCGAGCCGCACCTGCCGCGGGGTCATCACCGTCACCACCTCGTCGACCGTGTCGACCCACAGCGCCGGGTCGGCCACGGGGTGCGGGGCGCCGGCGGCAGCGGCGAGGTCGTGCAGGTGCACCAGCGTCTCGTGCAGCTGTCGGCGGTGCCAGAACGCGGCCGGCCCGGGCCCGACCAGGGTGGACGCGGGGGCGTCCGGGCCGAGCGACCGGAGGGTGTCCTGCAGCACGTCGGCCTGCTCCCGGTAGAACGCCCGGAGCGCCTCGGGCTCGCGCGGCTCGACGGGGTCGACGCCGTCGTCGTCCTCGCGTCGCGCCATCGCCGCGGCCCACCGGTGGACGCCGCCGAGGTGCAGCGCGAGGTCGGTCACGGTCCAGGGGGCGCACCCCGGCACCGGGGCGGCCGGGTCGGCCTCGGCGAGCAGCGCCGCGAAGGCGTCCTGCGCCGCGGCGAGGGCGTCGAGCAGGGCGGCCCCGACGGCCGGGTCGGCGGCCGCGGCAGGACCGACGGTGGGGCGCGTACCGGCCGCGGCTCGGGTCTCGGGCGCGGGCATGGGACCATGGTGGCAGTCCGACCCTGCGAAACCGAGGGAGCACGTGTCCCCGATCCCGAGCGCCGAGCAGTCCCGGCGCATCACCCCCGCGGCGACCCCGCCCGAGCTGCTGCGCAACTTCTGCATCATCGCGCACATCGACCACGGCAAGTCGACCCTCGCCGACCGCATGCTCCAGCTGACCGGCGTCGTCGAGGCCCGTGCCATGCGCGCGCAGTACCTCGACCGCATGGACATCGAGCGCGAGCGCGGGATCACGATCAAGTCCCAGGCCGTGCGCATGCCGTGGGCGATGGGGGACACCCCCTACGCGCTCAACATGATCGACACCCCGGGCCACGTCGACTTCACCTACGAGGTGTCCCGGTCGCTCGCGGCGTGCGAGGGCGCCGTGCTGCTGGTGGACGCCGCGCAGGGCATCGAGGCGCAGACGCTGGCCAACCTGTACCTGGCGATGGAGAACGACCTCCAGATCATCCCGGTGCTGAACAAGATCGACCTGCCGGCGGCGCAGCCCGAGAAGTACGCCGAGGAGCTCGCGAGCCTCATCGGCGGCGACCCGGCCGACTGCCTCAAGGTGTCCGGCAAGACGGGCGAGGGCGTCGAGGCGCTGCTGGACCGGATCGTCGAGCTGGTCCCGGCCCCGACCGGCGACCCCGACGCCCCGGCGCGCGCGATGATCTTCGACTCGGTCTACGACACCTACCGCGGCGTCGTGACCTACGTGCGCGTCAAGGACGGCAACCTCAACCCGCGCGAGCGCATCGCGATGATGTCGACGAAGGCCACGCACGAGCTGCTGGAGATCGGCGTCATCTCGCCCGAGCCCGTCCCGACCAAGGGCCTGGGCGTCGGCGAGGTCGGCTACCTCATCACCGGCGTGAAGGACGTCCGCCAGTCGAAGGTCGGCGACACCGTCACGAACGCCAGCAAGCCCGCCACCGAGGCGATCGGCGGCTACTCCGACCCGAAGCCGATGGTGTTCTCGGGCCTGTACCCGATCGACGGCTCCGACTACCCGGTGCTGCGCGACGCGCTCGACAAGCTCAAGCTCAACGACGCCGCGCTGAACTACGAGCCCGAGACCTCGGTCGCGCTGGGCTTCGGTTTCCGCGTCGGGTTCCTCGGCCTGCTGCACCTCGAGATCATCCGGGAGCGGCTGGAGCGCGAGTTCAACCTTGACCTCATCTCGACCGCGCCGAACGTGGTCTACGAGGTGACGATGGAGGACCGCCAGGTCGTCACCGTCACGAACCCGAGCGAGTTCCCGGGCGGGAAGATCCGCGAGGTGCGCGAGCCGATCGTGAAGTCGACGATCCTCGCCCCGAGCGAGTTCATCGGCGCGATCATGGAGCTCTGCCAGGGCAAGCGCGGGGACCTGCTCGGCATGGACTACCTGTCCGAGGACCGCGTCGAGATGCGCTACACGCTGCCGCTCGCGGAGATCGTGTTCGACTTCTTCGACCAGCTGAAGTCCCGCACCCGCGGGTACGCGAGCCTCGACTACGAGCCCGTGGGCGAGCAGGTCGCGGACCTGGTGAAGGTCGACATCCTGCTGCAGGGCGAGCAGGTCGACGCGTTCAGCTCGATCGTGCACAAGGACAAGGCGTACTCGTACGGCGTGATGATGGCGTCCAAGCTCAAGGACCTCATCCCGCGCCAGCAGTTCGAGGTGCCGATCCAGGCGGCCGTCGGCTCCCGGGTGATCGCCCGCGAGACCATCCGCGCGATCCGCAAGGACGTCCTCGCGAAGTGCTACGGCGGCGACATCACCCGCAAGCGCAAGCTGCTGGAGAAGCAGAAGGAGGGCAAGAAGCGCATGAAGACCATCGGCCGGGTCGACGTGCCGCAGGAGGCCTTCATCGCGGCGCTGTCGTCCGACGCGGGCGGCGCCAAGGACGCCAAGGACGCGAAGAAGAAGTGAGCCCGGCGCTCCCGGAGGGTGACGCCGCTCCCGCGGACGGCGCCCTCCCGCCGGGCGTGCGGGACGGCGCGGGCGACCGCGGGTTCGGCGTGTACCTGCACGTGCCGTTCTGCACGGTGCGCTGCGGGTACTGCGACTTCAACACGTACACGGCGACCGAGCTCGGTGGCGGCGCCTCCCAGGTGGCCTACGCGGACACGGCGCTGGCCGAGATCGCGCTGGGCGCCCGGGTGACGCGCGCCGCGGGGCTGCCCGACCGGCCAGCGTCGACCGTGTTCGTCGGTGGCGGCACCCCCACGGTGCTGCCCGCGTCCGACCTGGTCCGGATGCTCGACGGCGTCCGCGGCGCCTGGGGCCTCGCGGACGGCGCCGAGGTCACGACCGAGGCCAACCCCGACTCGGTGACCCCGGGGTCGCTGGCCGAGCTGGCGCGCGGCGGGTTCACGCGCGTGTCGTTCGGCATGCAGTCGGCGGTGCCGCACGTGCTCGCGACGCTGGAGCGCACCCACGACCCGCGCCGGATCCCCGACGTCGTCCGCTGGGCGCGGGACGCCGGCCTGGCCGTGTCGCTCGACCTCATCTACGGCACGCCGGGGGAGTCGCTCGCCGACTGGCGGACCTCCCTGGAGACGGCGCTGGCCACCGGCGTCGACCACGTGTCGGCGTACGCGCTCGTCGTCGAGCAGGGCACCAAGATGGCGGTGCAGGTGCGCCGCGGCGACCTCGCGCTGCCCGACGAGGACGACCAGGCGGCGAAGTACGAGCTCGCCGACGACCTGCTCACCGAGGCCGGCCTGCACTGGTACGAGGTCAGCAACTGGGCGCGCACCCCCGCGGACGCGTGCCGGCACAACCTCGCGTACTGGCGCAACGACGACTGGTGGGGCGTCGGCCCCGGCGCGCACAGCCACGTCGGCGGCGTGCGCTGGTGGAACGTGAAGCACCCGCGGGCGTACGCGGCGCGGCTCGCCGCGGGGGAGAGCCCGGCCGCGGGGCGGGAGACCGTCGAGGACGCGTCGGCGCGGCTCGAGCGGGTGATGCTCGGGGTGCGGCTCGACGAGGGGCTGCCCGTCGAGGTGCTGAGCCCCGCGGGCCGGTCCCGGGTGGCCGGGCTGGTGGCCGACGGGCTGGTCGACGCGCGCGCGGCGCTGGGCGCAGGGGGCCGGCCTGGCCGCCGGGTGCGGCTCACGCGCCGGGGCCGGCTGCTGGCCGACTCGGTCGTCCGCACCCTCGCGGACTGACCCGGCGAAGACGAGTGGAGCGTCCTGCCGAACACGCCGGGGCGTGTCGGGCAGAACGCTCCACCCGGGGTGCGGCTAGCGCGAGGTGATCACTTCACCAGGCGCAGGGTGACCGGGTAGCGGTACCACTGGCCCTTGTTGACGGCGACGGCCGCGAGGATCGCGAACACGATGTTGACGGCCCACACCACGAACGGCAGGAACGACAGGATCCCGAGCGTGACGACGCCGAGGATCGTCGCGGCGACGGAGGCGATCACGACCGTGATCTGGAAGTTCAGCGCCTCCTTGGCCTGGTCGTCCAGGAACGGGCCGCGGCCCTTGAAGACGAGCCAGACGACGAGGGGGGCGATGAAGCCGAGGATGATCCCGCCCAGGTGCGCGAGCAGCGACCAGGTCTTCTCCTCGTCCGGGCGCAGCGGCTGCTGCGGCTGGGCCCCGTACGGCTGCTGCGGCTGGCCGCCGTACGGCTGCTGGGGCTGACCGCCGAACGGCGGCTGCTGCTGACCGCCCGCGGGCGGCTGCTGGTCGTACGACATGAGTCTCCTCGTGGGTGCTGCGGGGCTACGGCGGTCGAAGCGTAGCGGTGTGACCGGGTCTTTCGTCCCCTTTGCCCCTGCGGTGGACTTCTTGACACCCGCGGGTCGCCTTCGGTTCGCTGGCCGGACGGGCGACCGACGTCCGACCAGGAGGGCACGCGATGACCGAGAACCCGGGCACCACCCCGCCGCGCGACGACGAGCCGCAGCCGCCCCAGGGGCAGCCGCCGGCCGGCCCTCCGCCCGCCCCGCAGCAGCCCTACGGCCAGCAGCCGCCCGGCCAGCCGTACCCGCAGCAGCCGTACGGCCAGCAGCCGCCCCCGGGCCAGCCGTACCCGCCGCAGCAGCCCTACCCGCAGCCCGGCTACGCCCAGCAGCCCTCCGGCGCCCCCGCGTACGGCGCCCCGACCGCCGGGACGAGCGTCGGCGACGCGTTCAGCTGGGGCTGGACGAAGTTCACCCAGCAGGTCGGCCCGTTCCTGCTCGGCGTCCTCGCCTACCTGGCGGTCATCGTCGTCGTCACCGCGGTGCTGTTCGCGGTGATCCTCGGCGGCACCGTCGCGAGCGTCGACCCGGACACCCAGGAGCTGCGCAACGGCGCGGGTGTCGGCCTGGTGTTCGGCTACCTCGTGGTGGCCGCGGTCGCCCTGCTGCTGTCCGCCTTCATGCAGGCCGGCGTCACCCGGGCGACGCTCGAGGTCGCCGACGGACGCCGGATCGAGGTCGGCACGTTCTTCCGGTTCGACGACTTCGGCAAGGTGGTCGTGGCCGCGCTGCTCGTCGGGCTGGGCACGGCGGTCGGCGTGCTGCTGTTCGTGATCCCGGGCCTCGTGTTCGCGTTCCTCGCGCAGTTCACGCTGTTCTACGTCATCGACAAGCGGATGGCGCCGGTGGACGCGATCCGGGCGAGCTTCACGCTGGTGAGCCGGAACCTCGGGGCCGTCCTGCTGCTGTTCCTCGCGGTCTACGCGGCGAACCTGGTCGGGTCGGCGCTGTGCGGCATCGGCCAGCTGGTGTCGTTCCCGGTCGGCCTGCTCGCGACGACCTGGATGTACCGCCGGCTGCAGGACGAGCCCGTCGCCCCCTGAGCCCGCGGGCGCCTCAGGGCGCCGTCACGAAGTCGATCAGCTCCTCGACCCGCCCCAGCAGCGACGGCTCCAGGTCGGCGTAGGACCGCACGGAGCGCAGGATCCGCTGCCAGGCGCGGGCGACGTCGGCCTGCTCGTCGGCGGGCCAGCCGAGCTCGCGCAGGATGCCGCGCTTCCACTCGGTGCCGCGCTCGATCGTCGGCCAGGCGGTCAGCCCGACGCGCGCGGGCTTCACGGCCTGCCACACGTCGACGTAGGGGTGGCCGAGCACGAGCAGCGTCCCGGCGGGCACGGTGCGCACGGCCTCGTCGGCGATCCGCTGCTCCTTCGACCCGGGCACCAGGTGGTCGACGAGCACGCCGACCTTCTTGCCCGGCCCGGGGCGGAAGTCGCGCAGCGCGTCGACGAGGTTGTCGACGCCGTCGAGCAGCTCGACGACGACGCCCTCGGCGCGCAGGTCGTCACCCCAGACCTTCTCGACGAGCTCGGCGTCGTGCTTGCCCTCGACCCAGATCCGGCTGCCGATCGCCACCCGCGCGCGCTGGTCGGCCGCCGCGAGGGAGCCCGACGCGGTGCGCTTCGGCCCGGTCGGCGCGGTCGGCCGCGGCGGCACCAGCTCGACCGGCTTGCCGTCGACCCAGAACCCCGGCCCGAGCCGGAAGGTGCGCGTGCGCCCGCGGCGGTCCTCCAGGACGACGACGTGCTCGCCGCCCGACTTCTCGACCCGGACGACGGCGCCGACCCAGCCGGTCGTGACCTCCTCGACGACCAGGCCGCGCTCGGCTGGCGTCGGGGTCGAGGTGGGCCGGCGGTGCGCGCTCGAGGAGCCCGCGGACAGGACGTCGGTTCCGTAGCGGTCGGTCACCCGCGGCAGCCTAGGTGCCGACCGCTCGCCCGCGTGGTACGACACGACGGTGACGTCGACCCCCGCGCAGCACCCCGACCGCCCCGGCACCGCGACCCGGCCGGAGCCGGACCCGCACCGGTGGCGCGCCCTCGGCGTGTGCCTGGCGATCGGGTTCATCACGATGCTCGACGTCTCGATCGTCAACGTCGCGCTGCCGTCCATCGAGCGCAGCCTGGACGCGGGCGCGAGCCAGCTGCAGCTCATCGTCGCGGGCTACACGCTGGCGTTCGGCCTGGTCCTGGTGCCCGCGGGCCGGCTCGGCGACGCCCGCGGCCGCCGGGCGCTGTTCCTGCTCGGCCTGACCGGCTTCGCGCTCACCAGCCTCGGCGCGGGCCTGGCCCCCTCCGACGAGCTGCTCGCCGTCGCCCGGCTCCTCCAGGGGATGAGCGCGGGCCTGCTGAACCCGCAGGTGGTCGGCACGATCCAGCAGCTGTTCACCGGGTACGAGCGCGGGAAGGCGTTCGGCTACTTCGGCGCCACCATCGGGGTGTCGACGGCGCTGGGGCCGCTGCTCGGCGGGCTGATCATCCAGGCGTTCGGCGCCGAGGAGGGCTGGCGGTGGGTGTTCTTCGTCAACGTCCCGGTGATCGCCGTCGTGCTGCCGTTCGCGCTGAAGTTCCTGCCGCGCGGCGCGGTCGGCAGCGCGACCACGACCGGACCCGGCGGCCGGCCGCGGCTGGACGTGGTCGGCCTGGCGGGCGTCGCCCTGACCGCCGCCGCGGTCATGGTGCCGTTCGTCACGACGACCGGGGAGGGCGGCGACGACCCGGCGCGCTGGTGGTGGCTCGCGGTCGCCGCGGTGCTCGGCGTCGCGACGGTGGGCTGGGAGCGCCGGTACCAGCGGCGCACCGGAGCGGCCGTGCTCGACCCGCGGGTGCTGGGCGAGCCCGCGTTCCGGAACGGCGCGCTGCTCGGCATCGCCTACTTCGCGGGGTTCACGTCGGTGTTCCTGGTGGCGACCCTGTACCTGCAGCAGGTGGCCGGGTTCACGCCGCTGCAGGCCGGGCTCGTCAACATGCCGTTCGCGATCGCCTCCGCGGTGTCGGCGCAGCGGTCCGGCCGGCTGGTGGCGACCCGCGGCCGTGCGCTCGTCGTGATCGGCCTGGTGCTCGTCGTCCTCGGCCTGATCGGCACCGACCTGGCGATCCGGTTCGTGGACCCGCCCGCCGTCGGCTTCGTGATGGCCGCGACGCAGATGGTCGCGGGCGCCGGCAGCGGGCTGGTGATCGCGCCCAACCAGACGCTCACGCTGGCGCGGGTGCCGGTCGAGCGGGCCGGCGTGGCGGGCAGCATGCTGCAGGTCGGCCAGCGCATCGGGTCCGCGCTCGGCGTCGCCGTGGCGCTGTCCACGTACTACTCCGCCCTGGCGTCCGGGGTCGAGGGCTCGGCGGCCGCGGGCCGCGCGCTGCTGCTCACGGTCGCGCTCGTCGCCGTGGCCCTCGTCGTCGGGCTGCTCGACCTGCGGGCGCGGCGGCGCGGGACCGACGAGGAGGACGACGCGGAGGCCGGCGCGGGCACCGGCACCGCGTCCGCGTCCGCGGACGCGTAGAATTGGCACTCGGTTCCAGCGAGTGCCAGGACGTCGGGAGGTGGCGATGAGCGAGGACCGCAGGCTGGACGTGCTGCGGGCGATCGTGGAGGACTACGTCGCCACCCGCGAGCCCGTCGGCTCCCGCGCCCTGGTCGAGCGGCACTCCCTGGGGGTGTCGCCCGCGACGATCCGCAACGACATGGCGGCCCTCGAGGACGCCGGGCTCATCGTGCAGCCGCACACCTCGGCCGGCCGGGTGCCGACCGACAAGGGCTACCGGCTGTTCGTCGACCGCCTGGCGACCATCAAGCCGCTGTCCGCGCCGGAGCGCCGCGCGATCGAGACGTTCCTCGAGGACGCGGCCGACCTGGACGACGTCGTCGACCGCTCGGTGCGGCTGCTCGCGCAGCTGACCCACCAGGTCGCCGTCGTGCAGTACCCGTCGCTGCGCCGCACGGCGCTGCGGCACGTCGAGCTGGTCCCGGTCGGCGACCGGCACCTGCTCGTGGTCATCATCACGGACCACGGCCGCGTCGAGCAGCGCACCATCGAGGTGCCGGACCCGTTGGACGCCGGGACCGTGGCGCGGCTGCGGATCCGGCTCAACACGGCCGCCGCGGGCCGGCGGCTCGCCGAGCTCGGCACCGCGCTGTCGGACCTGGCCGACGACTTCGCCCCCGCGGACGGCCCGCTCGTGCGCGGCGTCGTCGCGGTGGTCGAGGACACGCTGGCCCAGGAGAGCGAGGAGCGCGTCGTCCTGGCGGGCACCGCGAACCTGGTGCGCGGCGGCGGCGCGGACTTCGCGCACACCATCAGCCCCGTCCTGGAGGCGCTGGAGGAGCAGGTCGTCCTGCTGCGCCTGCTGGGCGAGATGGCCGAGGACGAGGCGGCGGTCTCCGTCCGGATCGGCCGCGAGACCCAGCACGAGGGACTGCTGGAGACGAGCTTCGTGACGACCGGCTACGGCGGCCCCGACGGCGGCGGGACCGCGGTCGCGCGGATCGGCTCCGTCGGGCCGCTCCGCATGGACTACCCCGGGACCATCGCGTCGGTGCGCGCCGTCGCCCGGTACCTGTCCCGGATCCTCGCCGGATGACCGGCCGCCGGGCACCGACGCGGTCCCGCGCACGTTCGACAGGCAACGCCCGACCCGCGCCCGCGCGCGGCCCCCACACGCACAGGAAGTGACGAGTGAGCGACTACTACGAGGTGCTCGGCGTCGAGCGTGACGCCACGCCCGAGCAGATCAAGAAGGCCTACCGGCGCCTCGCGCGCGAGCTGCACCCCGACGTGGCGGGTGCGGACGCGGGCTCCGAGGACCGGTTCAAGGACGTGTCGCGGGCGTACGAGGTGCTGTCGAACCCCGAGAAGCGGCGCATGTACGACCTGGGCGCCGACCCGTCGGCCCCCGGCGGCGGCATGGGCGGCCAGGGCGGCTTCGGCTTCCAGGACATCTTCGAGACGTTCTTCGGCGCCGCCGCGGGCGCGGGCGCGCAGCGCGGCCCGATCCCGCGCGCCCGCCGCGGCCAGGACGCGCTGCTGCGCCTCGACATCGACCTGGCCGAGGCGACGTTCGGCACGCACCGCGAGGTGCCGGTCGAGACGGCCGTGGTCTGCCCGACCTGCGACGGCTCCTGCTGCCGCCCGGGCACCTCGCCGCGCACCTGCGACGTCTGCGGCGGCCGCGGGTCGGTGCAGCGGGTCGCCCGGTCGTTCCTCGGCCAGGTGATGACCTCGCAGCCGTGCGCCGCGTGCCACGGCTTCGGCACCGTCATCCCCGAGCCCTGCACCGAGTGCGCCGGCGAGGGCCGGGTCCGCTCGCGCCGCACGCTCGAGGTCGACGTCCCGGCGGGCGTCGACACCGGCACCCGGATCAAGCTCACCGCGCAGGGCGAGGTCGGCCCCGCCGGCGGCCCCGCGGGCGACATCTACCTCGAGGTGCGTGAGCGCAAGCACGACACCTTCGTCCGCGAGGGCGACGACCTGCACTGCACCCTCGAGGTCCCGATGACCGCGGCGGCGCTCGGCACCGTGCTCACCCTGGACACCCTCGACGGCCCGCAGGAGGTCGATCTGCGCCCCGGCACCCAGCCGGCGCAGGTCGTCACGCTGCGCGGCCTCGGCGTCGGCCACCTGCACGCGGGCGGCCGCGGCGACCTGCACGTGCACGTGGACGTCCACGTGCCCACGTCGCTCGACGACGAGCAGGCCGAGCTGCTGCGCAAGCTCGCCGGCCTGCGCGGCGAGGAGCGCCCCGAGGCGCGGCTGTCGGCCTCCGGCGGCGGCGTGTTCGCGAAGCTCCGCGACAAGCTCGCCGGGCGCTGAGCGTGACCGCTCCGGTCTTCCTGGCCGAGCCGGGCGACCTCGACGCGCTCGCGGCCGGGAGCACCTACCTGCTCGGGGGCGCCGAGGGGCGGCACGCGGGCGTCGTGCAGCGCAAGACCGCCGGGGAGCGGGTCGACGTCGTCGACGGCGCCGGCACCCGGTTGGTCGGCGAGGTCGAGGCGGCCGGGCCCGAGGGCGTGCACCTGCGCGTCCGCGAGGTCGTCGTCGAGCCCGTGCCGGCGCCCCGCCTGGTGCTGGTCCAGGCGCTCGCGAAGGGCGACCGGGACGAGCTGGCGATCGAGGCGGCCACCGAGGTCGGCGCCGACGGCGTCGTGCCCTGGCAGGCCGAGCGGTCGATCGTCGTGTGGCGCGGCGACCGGGCGGCCAAGAGCCGGGCCCGGTGGCTCGGCACTGTCCGCACCGCGGCCAAGCAGGCCCGCCGGGCGCACGTGCCGGGCGTCGACCTGGCGCTGGCGACGGCCGCGCTCGTCCGCCGCGCGCGCGAGGTGGTCGAGGCGGGCGGCGCGGTGCTCGTGCTGCACGAGGAGGCGACGACCCCCCTCGCGGCGGCGGCGCTGCCCGCGGCCGGGGCGACGGCCGACGTGCTCGTCGTCGTCGGCCCCGAGGGCGGCATCGCGGACCGGGAGCTCGCCGAGCTGGTCGACGCCGGGGCGCAGCCGGTGCTGCTGGGGCCGCACGTGCTGCGGACCTCCACGGCGGGGCCGGTGGCGCTCGCGCTGCTCGCGCAGCGGCTGGGGCGCTGGGGCTGACGCCGCTGGGTGCCGCCCACCTGGGCCGTACGTCTCATCCGGTGGGCCTCGGCCGGTCCTAGCGTCGAGGGTGACAGCGATGGCGCTCTCACCAGGGACCCGACCGTGAACACAGACGTCCGGACCGGCACCACCTCCTCGCGCGCACCGGCGGCTCCCGCCGACCGGCCCCCGACCGGCCGACGGCGACGGTGGCCCGTGCCCGCCGCGGCGGCCGCCGTCCTCGGGACCGCGCTCGCCGGGTGCGCGCCCGGCTCCGCCTCCGCCGAGGGCGGCTCGGTGCACGGCGGGGAGGCGAGCCTCGTGCTGCCGGACCTCGGCGCCGTCACCGTGCTCGGCTCCGTGTCGGGGCGGCTGCTGCTCGGCCTCGGGCTGATCGTGTGCGTGCTCGGCCTCGCGTTCGGCGTCGCCACCTACGTGCAGCTGCGCCGGCTCCCCGTGCACGCCGCGATGCGGGAGATCTCCGAGCTCATCTACTCGACCTGCCGCACCTACCTCACCCGGCAGGGCCGGTTCCTCGTCGTGCTGTGGGTGTTCATCGCCGCGGTGATCGTCGTCTACTACCGCGCGCTGGTCGGGTTCGAGTGGGGCCGGGTCGCCACGATCATCGCGTTCAGCCTGCTCGGCATGGCCGGGTCGTACGCCGTCGCCTGGTTCGGGATCCGGGTCAACACGCTGGCGAACTCCCGGACCGCGTTCGCGTCGCTGGCGGGCAGGCCGCTGCCGGTGCACCGGATCCCGATGCAGTCCGGCATGTCGATCGGCATGGTGCTCATCAGCCTCGAGCTGCTGATGATGCTGGTCATCCTGCTGTTCCTCCCGGCGGACGTGGCGGGCGCGTGCTTCATCGGGTTCGCGGTCGGCGAGTCGCTCGGCGCGTCGGCGCTGCGGATCGCCGGCGGCATCTTCACGAAGATCGCCGACATCGGCTCCGACCTGATGAAGATCGTGTTCAAGATCAAGGAGGACGACGCCCGGAACCCCGGCGTGATCGCCGACTGCACCGGGGACAACGCGGGCGACTCGGTCGGCCCGAGCGCCGACGGCTTCGAGACCTACGGCGTCACCGGCGTCGCGCTCGTGACGTTCGTGCTGCTCGCGGTCGACGACCCGCTCATGCAGGCGACCCTGCTGGTCTGGCTGTTCGTGGTCCGGGCCGTCATGGTCATCGCCTCGGCGGTGTCGTACCTCGCGAACGACGCGTGGACCCGCCGCCGGTACGCCGCGGCCGAGCGGATGGACTTCGAGAAGCCGCTGACCTCCCTGGTCTGGCTGACCTCGGTCGTGAGCATCGCGCTCACCTACCTCACGACCTGGGCCGTGCTCGGGCACCTCGACGGCGTCGGCGACGGGCTGTGGTGGAAGGTCGCGACGATCATCTCCTGCGGCACCCTCGCCGGGGCGCTCATCCCCGAGCTGGTCAAGGTGTTCACCTCCACCAACAGCCGGCACGTCCGCGAGGTCGTCACGTCCTCCCGCGAGGGCGGGCCGTCGCTCAACATCCTGTCCGGGCTGGTGGCCGGCAACATCTCGGCGTACTGGCTGGGCATGACGGTCGTCGCGCTCATGGGCGGGGCGTTCCTGATCAGCGAGCAGGGGCTGGACCAGGTCATGGTCGCCCCGGCGGTGTTCGCGTTCGGGCTGGTGGCGTTCGGGTTCCTCGGCATGGGGCCCGTCACGATCGCCGTCGACTCGTACGGCCCGGTGACCGACAACGCGCAGAGCGTCTACGAGCTGTCCTTGGTCGAGGAGCTGCCCGGCGCGGCCGAGCAGATCGAGGCCGAGCACGGGTTCGCCCCGCGGTGGGAGCCGGCCAAGCGGATGCTCGAGGAGAACGACGGCGCGGGCAACACCTTCAAGGCGACCGCGAAGCCGGTGCTCATCGGCACCGCGGTCGTCGGCGCGACCACGATGATCTTCTCGATCATCGTGGCGCTCACCGAGGGCCTCACCACGGGGCTCGACAACCTGTCGCTGCTGCACCCGCCGTTCCTGCTCGGCCTGGTCACCGGCGGCGCGATGATCTTCTGGTTCACCGGCGCGTCCATCCAGGCCGTCACCACCGGCGCGTACCGGGCGGTCGAGTTCATCAAGGCGAACATCCACCTCGACGGCAGCGAGCGGGCCAGCGAGGCGGACTCCCGCCGGGTCGTGGAGATCTGCACCCAGTACGCCCAGAAGGGCATGCTGACGATGTTCCTCGCGATCTTCTTCGCCACGCTGGCGTTCGCGTTCGTCGAGCCGTTCTTCTTCATCGGCTACCTGGTGTCGATCGCGGTGTTCGGGCTGTACCAGGCGATCTTCATGGCGAACGCCGGCGGCGCCTGGGACAACGCCAAGAAGATCGTCGAGGTCGACCTGCACGCCAAGGGCACCGCGCTGCACGACGCGACCATCGTCGGCGACACCGTGGGCGACCCGTACAAGGACACCTCCTCGGTCGCGCTCAACCCGGTCATCAAGTTCACGACGCTGTTCGGGCTGCTGGCCGTCGAGCTCGCGGTGAGCCTGACCGGCGACGGGCGCGGGACGCTCGTGCACGTCCTGGCCGGGGTGTTCTTCGTGACGTCGGCCGTGTTCGTCTACCGGTCGTTCTACGGGATGCGGATCGGCGGGGCGCCCGCGGGGGAGGAGGACCCGGCCGAGCCCGAGCCCGAGGAGCCGGCCGAGCCGGGGGCGACGGCGGGCGGCGTGCTGCCGCGCCAGGGCGGCGCGGGCGCGGGAGCCGACGACGCCGGCACCCTCGTCGACGCCGAGGGGCGGTGAGCGGCGTGCGCGTCGCGATCAAGCACGACGACGTCCTGGTCGACGCCGACGGCCGGGTCGCCGGCCACGACGCGGCCGCCACCCTGGTCCGCCGGCTGCTGCGGGTGTTCCCCGGCTCGGTCCTGATCGGGCCGGGGCCGCGGCGCTGCGACGGGTTCGACCTGCTGCCGCTCGAGTTCGTCGACGGCGACGGCACCGTCGTCATCACGATGGACGTGCTCGACTCGGTGCAGGTGTGGCAGACCCTGCGCGCGGGCGGGTGCGCGGACCCGCGGGTGATGAACTTCGTGTGGTGGGACGCCACCCGGTACCCGCACCCCGTCGAGCAGGCCGCGCTCGCGCTGTCCTGCGCGCTGTTCCCGACGTTCGCCAACTCGGCGCGCACCGCGTCCGAGATCCGCGAGCTGATCGCCCGGCTGACCGTGCCGGCGCTGGGGGAGCGCGCCCGCACCGGGTGGGTCAACCTCGGGTTCCGGGTCGACCACGTCCGGCCGCGGCACGAGCCGGACGTCCCCGTCGTGCTGTACCCCGCGATCTACGTCTCCGAGCGCAAGCAGCCGCGGCTGTTCCTCGAGGTCGTCGACCGCGTGCAGCGCCGCACCCCGATCCGCGTCGAGGCCCGGCTGCACGAGTCGCACCTGGTCTCCGAGACCGCCATGCGGATGTCCGAGCGGCCGTGGTGCTGGGTCGGCCCGCTCACCGCGACCCGCGACTCCTACTGGGAGGCGCTCGGCCGGACCACGGCGTTCCTCGCGACCGCCACCGAGGAGTCCTACGGGCTGGAGTACGTCGAGGCGCTCGCGGCCGGCGCCGTCGGCGTGTTCCCGGACCTGCCGTGGGCGCGGGCGCTGCTGCCGGACGGCTACCCGTACCTCTACCGGACGCCCGACGAGGCCGCCGACCAGCTCGAGGTCGCGGTGACGCGGACCGCCGCCTGCCGGCGCGAGCTCGACGCGATCGCCGGCGGCTCGTTCGTGCGCTGGCTGTCCGCGCACCACGACGACGACACGTTCGACCGCACCGTCGTGGCCCGGGTCCGGGACTGGTTCGGCGACGTGCCGACGGCCGGGTGAGCCGCGCGCGGCAGCCGCTGACCTGGGCTCACCCGGAGGGTCTTGACCCGGCCCGCGATCGGCGGGACGCTGGCCTGCCGCACGCACCGCAGCGATGAGCCGAGGGGGTCTCATGGGACGGGTGGCCGTCGTGCTGGCCGGCGTGGCCGTGCTGGCGCTCCAGGTGTGGTTGACGCTGTACGCCCAGGTCGTGCTGGCCTACGAGGCGGCCGTCCTCGCCGCGGTGCTCGTCGGGGTCGCCCTGCGCGGCACCGTGCGCGCGCGCCGACGCCGGCACCGCGCCGACGCGGCCCGGTGGCCGGACGCGGACGGGATCGCGGTGCCGCAGCCGACGGTGCTCGTCGGCGGCCCGGTGCTGCCGCCGGTCGACGCGGGCCTGGGCTCGCCCCCGGTCCCGACGCAGGTCGAGGACCGGGGCGACCCCCTGGACGACCTCCTGGGCCGCCGCCGCCCACGCCCGGTGGCCTGAGCGCGCCCGCCGACGCGCCGCGCGTCCCGCACGCCGCCCTCCCCGCCCCGCCCAGGTCGCCGAGGGGGTAGCCGACGCGTCGAGCGTGTAGCCGCCGACTACTCCCTCGACGTGTCGACTACTCGCTCGGCGGACGCTGGCGCGCTGGAGCCCGGCGGGGACGGCCACGGGCCCGCCGCGACCGTCGTCGCGGCGGGCCCGTGCGTGGCTGGCCGGGGTGGGGGTCAGCCCTGGCGCAGGTCCAGGTAGCGCGCGATCAGCGAGCGGGTCGACGGGTCCTGGGCCGCCAGCGCGTCCGCGTCGCCCTCGACCGCCGGGGCGATCTCGAGCGCCAGCTTCTTGCCGAGCTCGACGCCCCACTGGTCGAACGAGTCGATGCCCCACACGACGCCCTCGACGAACGTGATGTGCTCGTACAACGCGATGAGCTGGCCGAGCACCGACGGGGTCAGCGACGGGGCCAGGATCGACGTCGTCGGGCGGTTCCCCGGGAACACACGAGCCGGGACGATCTCCTCGGCGGTGCCCTCGGCGCGCACCTCGTCGGCGGTCTTGCCGAACGCCAGCGCCTTGGTCTGCGCGAAGAAGTTCGCCAGGAACAGGCCGTGCACGTCGGTCTCGCCGTCCTTCAGCGGGTGCGCCGGGTTGGCGACCGCGATGAAGTCCGCCGGGATCAGCCGGGTGCCCTGGTGGATCAGCTGGTAGAACGCGTGCTGGCCGTTGGTGCCGGGCTCGCCCCAGAACACCTCGCCGGTCTCCGTCGTCACCGGCGTGCCGTCCCAGCGGACCGACTTGCCGTTCGACTCCATGGTCAGCTGCTGCAGGTACGCCGGGAACCGGTGCAGGTACTGGGCGTACGGCAGGACGGCGTGCGTGTGCGCGTCCAGGAAGTTGACGTACCAGACGTTGAGCAGGCCCATGAGGACCGGCACGTTCTGGTCGAACGGCGTGGTGCGGACGTGCTCGTCGACGGCGTGGAAGCCCTCGAGGAACTCGCCGAAGGCGTCCGGGCCGATCGCGATCGCCAGCGAGGTGCCGATCGCCGAGTCGACCGAGTAGCGCCCGCCGACCCAGTCCCAGAACCCGAACGCGTTCTCCGGGTCGATGCCGAACGCGGCGACCTTGTCGAGCGCCGTCGACACCGCGACGAAGTGCTTGGCGACCGCGCCGGTGCGGGCCTCCTCGGTGTCCTCGATCGCACCGGCGGCGACGAGCTCGCGCCACAGCCAGTCGCGGGCGAGCCGCGCGTTGGTCAGCGTCTCGAGCGTGCCGAACGTCTTGGACGCGACGACGAACAGCGTCGTCGTCGGGTCGAGGTCCTTGGTCTTCTCGGCGATGTCGGTCGGGTCGATGTTCGAGACGAACCGCACCTCGAGGCCGTCCTGCACGTACGGCTTGAGCGCCTCGTACGCCATGACCGGGCCGAGGTCCGAGCCGCCGATGCCGATGTTCACGACGGTCGCGACGCGCTCGCCGGTGACGCCGGTCCACTCGCCCGAGCGGACCTTGTCCGCGAACGCGGCGATCTTCGCGAGCACCTCCTGCACGTCGGCGTCCACGTCCTGGCCGTCGACGACGAGGGTGGGCTCCGCGTCGGCCGGGCGGCGCAGCGCGGTGTGCAGCACGGCGCGGTCCTCGGTCACGTTGATGTGCTCGCCGGCGAACATCGCGTCGAGCCGGGCCTTCAGGCCGACCTGGTCCGCGAGGGCGACGAGCAGGGACAGGGTCTCGTCGGTGACGAGGTTCTTCGACAGGTCGACGGTGAGGTCGGCCAGCTGCCGGGTCAGGCGCGTCGCGCGCTCGGGGTCGGCGTCGAACCAGCCCCGCAGGTCGGGGAGGAACGCCTCCTCGTGCGCGGTCAGGGCGGTCCAGGCGCCGGTGGTGGTGGCGTCGACGGGTGCAGTCACGGCGAGTCCCTCTCGGAAGCAAGATCCAACAGGTCACACCGTATCGAGGCCGGGGCGGTGGGCGAGCGGGACGTGCGGCCCGCCCGGGTCACCAGGTGCGGTAGGGCTGCACCTGCGGCGAGTACTCGGCGTCAGGGGAGGTGACCTCCCACCCGTGGGCGCGCAGGACAGCGGCGGCCTCGTCCTGGAGGTCGCGAACGGCGGTGCGGAACTGGCGGAGGCGCCAGCGTTCCCGTCCCGCCGCCAGAACCTGTTGCCACCCTGGTGCTGCGTCGATCCCGCAGTCGCGGATCAGCATCTCGATCAGGTCCTCGAGGCAGGGCCGGAAGCGTTCGCCACCGACGGGCAGGTGGACCTTCGACAGGTCGTGCGGACTGGGTACTCGGCGCGCGTCCGCTGAGTTGGCGATCGACAGGAGGTGGGAGAAGGCACCTCGCTCTGCGTGGACCTGCCAGTGGCAGACCAGGGGTCCTCCCGCATGTCGCTGCGGTACTCGAGCCTGAGCAACGGCGTCCGGTCGAGCGTCGAGAAGATCCCGAAGTCCATCCGGGTGGTCTTCAGGTGCCTCCGCGAGTGATCGAACGTCTGGTAGAGCGCGAGCGACAAGTCGGCGAGGTGCTGGCCGTTCACGCAGAGCGGGATCCGCCGTTGCGGCGCGGTGTCCCCGGCCGGCCGGATCGCGTACCGGTCGCCGAGGCGCACCGAGACGACCTGGACGTCGACCCCGAGCGAGCCGCGGATCAGTTCGCTGACCTCGCAGGCGAACGCCTCGGAGCGAGCAGCAAGCTCAGAAGTCATCGGCGGAGTCGTCCAGCAGGAAGCTGATCTCCTCCAGCTCGGCGATCGCGTCCCACTCCTCGGCGGACGGAGTTCCGCTCGACGCCCGGGACCGCAGCGCCTCGATCGTGGTGCCGAGGCGGCGCAAGATCCTGGCTCGACGAGCCAGGAGGTCGTCGCGGGTCACCTCGATCGTCACGGGCGTCATCGGGTCTCCTGGCAGGTTCATAGGGTCGTCGCAACGTCTGGGGGGGTTGCGATGGTCCGTGGGGTTGTTCTGGGCGAGGACGTGCGTGAGCGGGCGGTGGCGTTGGTCGCCGCGGGTTCGTCGTTGTCTGCCGCGGGACGGTTGCTCGGGGTCGCGGTCAGCACGTTGCGGCCGTGGGTCGTGGCGGCGTTCGGTGAGCCGATGGCGATGGGTCCGCGGGGCGGGTTGCGGCTGCCGAGACCGCCGGCGGGCGAGCCCTCGGGCCGGTTGTTGTCGGGTGAGGATCGCGCGGTGATCCAGGCCGGGTTGGCTCAGGGGCTGACGATGACCGCGATCGCGGTGTTGATCGGCCGGGACAAGTCGACCGTGTCTCGGGAGGTCGCGCGGGGGCGCAGCGCGGATGGGGTCTACCGGTCCCAGCTCGCTGATCGGATGGCTGCCGGGCGCAGGGCCAGGCCCAAGGCGTTCAAGCTGGCGGCCGACCCTGCTCTGGCGGCGGTGGTCACCGAGGGGCTGGATCAGGGCTGGTCGCCGGGGCTGATCGCGAAGATGCTCAAGACGGCTCATCCGCACGACCACACTGGGCGGGTGAGCCACGAGACGATCTACCGGGCGTTGTATGTCCAGGCCCGCGGCGGGCTGCGTCAGGACCTGGCCAAGCGGTTGTCGACCGGTCAGACCGCCCGCAAGCCCCGCACCCGGGCCGCCGTCGGGGCCAGGGCCACGTTCTCCGGCGCGCTGCGGATCAGCCAGCGCCCGCCCGAGGTCACCGACCGGGCCGTGCCCGGGCACTGGGAGGGCGACCTGATCATGGGGACGCGCAACGCCTCGGCGATCGGGACGCTGGTCGAACGCTCGACCCGGTTCGCGATCCTGCTCCATCTTCCCCAGGGACGCCGCGCCGAGGCGGTCGCCGAGGCGATGATCGCGGCGATGTCGGACCTGCCGGCCCACCTGCGCCGCTCGATCACCTGGGACCGGGGTAGCGAGATGGCCGCCTACGACCGCATCCAGCTCGACCTGCAAGCACCGGTCTACTTCGCCGACCCGCACTCACCCTGGCAGCGAGGCAGCAACGAGAACACCAACCGGCTGCTGCGGTTCTGGTTCACCAAGGGCACCGACCTGTCGACCTGGACCCCCGAAGAGATCCGACGAGTCCAGGACATGCTCAACGCCCGACCCCGACCCACCCTCGACCTACGCACCCCAGCCCAAGCCCTCGCCGAACTCCTCACCGCAGCCGCCTGATCAGCACTCGTTGCAACGACCACTTGACCTCGGCCACCCCGTCGCAAGCGGATGTGACGATCCTGCCGCATCGGACTGACACCCACCACCACCTACGTCCGGGGCCGGGTCACGCGCCCAGGGCCTCGCGGACGAGCGGGGCCACCTGGGTGCCCAGCAGCTCGATCGCGCGCAGGCTCTCGCGCTGCGGGACGCCGCTCAGGTCTGGAAGATCTGCCGGTCGTGCCCGAGCGCGGCGTGCAGCGCCACGATGCGGTCCGCGACCTCGTGCGGCGACCCGACGAAGTAGGCCCCGCCCTTGGCGGCCTGGGACTCGAACGCGATCCGGTTCGGGATGGCGAACCCGCGCTCGGCGGCGATCCGGCGCATCGTGCTGAGCCAGTACGGGAAGAAGAACTCCCGCGCCTGCTTCGCGTCGTCGGCGACGAACCCCATGCCGGCGACCTCGACGCGCTGCGTGGCGGGGTCGTGGCCGGCCTCGGTGTGCGCGGCCCGGTACAGCCGCACCAGCGGGGCGAAGTCCGCGGGCCGGCCGCCGATGATCGCGTAGGACACGGGGAGGCCGAGCCGGCCCGCGCGGTCCGAGGACGCCGGGTTGCCGCCGGTGGCGACCGCGATCCGCAGGTGCTCGCCGAGCCCGGGCTTGTCGAGCGGGCGCGGCAGCACCTCGGCGGCGTGCAGCGGCGCGCGGAACCGGCCGGACCAGGTGACGGGGTTGCCGCGGTCGATCCGGAGCAGCAGCCGGATCTTCTCGTCGAACAGGTCGTCGTAGTCGTCGAGCGAGGCACCGAACAGCGGGTACGACTCGATGAACGACCCGCGCCCCGCGAGCAGCTCGACGCGTCCGCCGGACAGCAGGTCCATCGTCGCGAACTGCTGGTAGAGCCGGACGGGATCCTCGGTCGACAGCACGGTCACGGCGCTGCCGACGCTGATCCGCTCGGTCTGGGCGAGCGCCGCGGCGATCACGGTCGCGGGGGAGGAGATGGCGTAGTCGGGGCGGTGGTGCTCGCCGATGCCGACGTGGTCCAGGCCGACCTCCTCGGCGAGGCGGACCCGCTCCAGCACGTCGCGCAGGCGCTGCGCGGGGGAGGTGACCGTGCCGGTGACCGGGTCGGGGTGGATGTCGCCGAACGTGTACAGGCCGAGCTCCATGCCCGGTGCAGCGCGGGGGAGGGGCGGGGCATTCCCGGACGACCGGGGTCGGGTGGAGCGTCCTGCCCGACACGCTCTGGCGTGTCGGGCAGAACGCTCCGGTGTACCGGTGGCGCAGGGTCACGGGGTGTCGTGCTCGCGGGCGTGGCGCCGACGGGCCCGGACGTGCACCACGGTGGCGATTGCGAACGGCACGACGAGCAGCGCCACGGCGCCGAGCAGCATGATCCAGAACGCCCGGGCGGGCGTCGGAGAGCTCAGTGCCGCCGTGGTCGCGCCGACCAGGACGAGGGTGACCGTCGCGACGAGCGCCCGCGCGGGGTGCCGGATCTCTAGCGGACGCACGTGTTCCCCCGGGCCACCGCGATCTCGAGCGTGGTGTTCATGGTCGACTCCTTCGTCGGTCCGGCGGCTGGGCGCCGCCCGGTCCTCCCAGCCTGACGAGGCCCAGGGGTGGTCCTCGGGCCGGGCGCCGGGTACTCACCGTGCGTAACCGGTCCCATCGACTGTCGGGGCCGAGAACAGTGGCTCGGATAGGTGGACTCGGTCCAACAATGAGTGCCGGCTGAGTGGAGGGCGGGCGGAGCGGCCCGCCCGCGCCGCATGTCGCCCCCGTGAACGCCGGGTCACGAAGTGGTCACGGTCACACGAACTCCTTGACGGTGGATTAGTAAGGAAGGTCTACTAACAAACATGACGACGACGACGCCGTCCGCCACCTCGGGCCACCGGGGGGTCGGGCGCACACTCCGCCCGACGGGCAAGGTGCTCCCCGAGCACGCCCGGGCGCACAACCGGTCGCTCGTCCTGCAGCACCTGTTCCACCAGGGCCCGTCGTCCCGCGCCGACCTCGCGCGCAGCACCGGCCTCACCCGGGTCACGGTCTCCGACCTGGTGTCCGTGCTCATCTCCGAGGGCCTGGTCGCCGAGCTCGGCGTCCGCCCGGAGGGGAGGGTCGGCAAGCCGGCGACGCTCGTCGGGATGCGGACCGAGGAGTTCCAGGTCGTGGCGGTCGACCTCGCGGACGACGCCAGCCTGCGCGGCGCGGTCATGACGCTCACCGGGGTGGTCGTCGCCCGGCGCACCGTCTCGCTCGACGGCCGGACCGGCGACGCCGCGGTCGCGGTGCTCGAGGACCTGTGCCGCGAGCTGCTCGCCGCCGCGGACCGGCCCGTCGTCGGCGTCGGCATCGGGTCGCCCGGCGTGATCGACGCCGCCGGGGTCGTCGTGCAGGCGCCCAACCGCGGCTGGTACGACCTGCCGCTGGCCGCGCTGCTCGCCGAGCGGCTCGGCGTGCCGGTGCAGGTCGCCAACGACGCGAACACCCACGCGCTGGGGGAGTACACCTACGGCGGTGCGTCCGGGGCCGGCCTCATGGTCGTCACCGTCGGCCAGGGCCTCGGCGCCGGGATCGTGCTGGACGGCGCGCTGGTGCGCGGCCGCGCGCACGCCGCCGGGGAGATCGGGCACGTCACCGTGGTCGACGACCGCGACGTGCGGGCCGGCGACCCCGAGCCCCGGCCGTGCGCGTGCGGGCGCGCCGGCTGCCTGGAGACGCTGCTCTCCCTGCCCGCGCTGCGCCGCGCCACCGCCGGCCGCAGCCCCGAGGAGTCCGACGCGGTGCTCGCGTCGGTCGGACGGAAGCTGGGCGTGGCCCTCGCTCCCGTCGTCAGTGCCCTCAACCTCGCCGAGGTCCTGCTCTCGGGTCCCCCGGAGCTGCTGGACGGAGCCCTCAGGGTCGAGGCGCTCGCCACGCTCCGGGCCCGGACCCTGCCCCTGCTGGGGCAGGACCTCGTGCTGCGGATGGGTTCGCTGGACGAGGACGGGGCGCTCTCCGGCGCCGCGGCCCTCGTGCTGTCCGGTCAGCTCGGGGTCACGTGACGACCCCGAGCCGACCGCTTGCAGTGCCGGTACCACCACCCCCGGCGGGGCTTGCAGGCCCCGCCTCGCATCAGGGAGGAACACCAACGTGAAGATCGTACGGATGGCAGCCGTCGGTGTGGCGGCGGCGCTCGTGCTGACCGCCTGCTCGTCGGGCGACGACGGCGGCTCGACCGGGTCCGACGGGACCCCCGAGGCCGCGGAGATCACGCTCTGGCTCAACGGGGCGGACACCCCCGACGAGCTGCGCGACTACCTCAAGACGACCTTCGAGGAGGAGAACCCCGGCTCGACCCTCGTCATCGAGGAGCAGGACTGGAACGACGTCGTCACGAAGCTGACGACGGCGCTGCCGGACGAGGCGAACACGCCCGACGTGGTCGAGATCGGCAACACGCAGTCGCCGACGTTCACCACCATCGGCGCGTTCCGCGACCTCACCCCGCTCTACGACGAGCTCGGCGGCGACGACCTGCTGCCGTCGTTCGTCGAGGTGGGCAAGGCGGACGGCAAGAACTACGCGCTGCCGTACTACTTCGGCTCGCGCTACATGTTCTACCGGGCCGACCTGTGGTCCGCCGCGGGCCTCGAGAAGCCGACGACGCTCTCCGAGTTCGCCGACGACGTCAAGGCGCTCAAGACCGACAGCCAGTCGGGCTTCGCGATCGGCGGCCAGGACTGGCGCAACGGCATCTCCTGGGTGTTCGCGAACGGCGGCGAGCTCGCCACCGAGGACGGCGGCGAGTGGACCTCGACGCTGTCCGACCCGAACACCATCAAGGGCCTCGAGCAGTGGCAGGCGGTCTACCAGGGCTCGTCCAACGTCCCGGCCACCGAGCGCGACGTGGCGTACTGGGACTTCCTGAACGACGGCACCGACGGCGCCGCCCCGGCCGCCGCGACGATCATGGCCCCGGGCTGGGCCCGCTGGTCGATCGGCGACCTCACCACGAACGACGACGGTGAGGAGGTCCGCGACGGCATGGTGGACGAGTCGAAGTTCGACATCTTCGCCCTGCCCGGCGTGGACGGCGGCATCGCGCCGGTGTTCGCGGGCGGCTCGAACATCGCCATCTCGGCCAAGTCCCAGCACCCGGAGCTGTCCGAGAACCTGTTGCGGATCATCTTCTCGCCCGAGTACCAGCAGATGCTGGGCGAGAACGGCCTCGGCCCGGCGAACTCGCAGTACGTCGACTCGCTCGGCGACGACAAGTTCGCGCAGACGATGATCGAGACGGCGGCCTCCTCCAAGCTGACCCCGGCGGCGCCGGGCTGGGCGGCCGTCGAGGCGGCGTTCGTCTACGAGGAGCTGTTCCAGGCGATCGCCGAGGGTGGTGACGTGACCGAGCTCGCCGCGCAGTACGACGAGAAGATCACGCCGATGCTCAACGGCCAGTGACGTCCTCCCGGCCGCGGGGCACGCGCCCCGCGGCCGGGACCGTCCGGCCACCGCTCGTCAGGAGAGGTGCCATGTCCACCACCGCGGCCCGCCCCGGGCCGGCCACCCCGCCCGCGCCGCCGGCGGCCCCCGCGCCCGCCGCGCACCGGCCGCGCCGTCGCCGGCCCGGCCTCACCGCCTACGTCCTGCTGGTCCCCGCCGTCCTCGTCCTGCTCGCGGGCATGGGGTACCCGCTGTACTGGCAGGTCGTCACGTCGATGCAGGAGTTCGGCCTGGCGCAGCAGTTCGGCCAGCCGCCGACGTTCGTCGGGCTCGACAACTACGCCCGCATCTTCACCGACGACCGGCTGTGGGCCGTCGTCGCCCGCTCCATCGTGTTCTGCCTGGTCAACGCGTTCGCCACGGTGATCCTCGGTGTGCTGTTCGCGCTGCTGATGAAGGCCGTGCACCCGGTCGTCCGGATCGTGCTGCAGGTCGCCCTGCTGCTCGCCTGGGCCATGCCGATGGTCGCCGCCGTCACCGTGTGGAAGTGGCTGTTCGACTGGCGCACCGGCGTCGTGAACTGGCTGCTCGTCCAGCTGGGCTTCGACCAGTACAGCGGGCACGCGTGGCTCGCCCAGCCGCTGTCGTTCTTCTTCGTCGCGACCGTGATCATCGTGTGGATGTCGGTGCCGTTCGTGGCGCTGTCCGTCTACGCCGCGCTGACGCAGGTGTCCGACGAGGTGCTCGAGGCCGCCCGCATCGACGGCGCCGGCCCGACCCGGATCCTCTGGCACATCACGATGCCGCTGATCCGCCCCGTGCTGTCGATCGTGCTGCTCCTGCAGATCATCTGGGACCTGCGGGTGTTCGCGCAGATCCGGCTCCTGCAGGACAGCGGCGCTCCGGTCAGCGAGACCAACCTGCTCGGCAACTTCATCTTCGAGCTCGGCATCGGCCGGCAGGACTTCGCCGGCGCGGCCGCCGTGTCGATCTTCGTGCTCGCGCTGACCGTGCTGCTGAGCTGGCCCTACGTCCGGAACCTGCTGAAGGAGGACGCATGAGCGCCACCACGTCCCCCGCGGGCCCCGCCGGGTCGGTCGACCCGGTCGCCGCCCCGCCGGCCCGTGCCGGGACGCCCGCCGTACCGAGCGCCTCCGGGCCCGGACCGCGCCGGCGAGCCGCCGGGGGCCGGGTCGGCCGCCGGGTCCGCCGCGCGCTGCTCGGGCTGCTGGCCGTCGTCATCGCCGTGGTGTGGGCGTTCCCCGTCTACTGGATGGTGCTGTCCTCGGTGCTGCCGGGCTCCCGGCTGCGGTCGACGACGCCGACCTTCCTGCCCACCGGCGCCACCCTCGCCAACTTCCGGTCGGTGCTGGACGGGGCCGGGTTCGGCACCGCGCTGCGGATGAGCCTGGCCATCACCGCCGTCACGGTCGTGGCGGTGCTGGTGTTCGCGTTCCTCGCGGCGCTCGCGATCAGCCGGTTCCGGTTCCGCGGGCGGCTGACGTTCGTGATCGCGGTGCTGTTCGTGCAGATGCTGCCCGCCGAGGGCCTGTTCATCGCGCAGTACAAGATGCTGTCCTCGGTCAACCTGCTGAACAGCGTCATCGGCGTCTCGGTCCTGTACACCGCGGCCGTCGTGCCGTTCACGATCTGGATGCTGCGCGGGTTCGTCGCCGGCGTGCCGATCGAGCTCGAGGAGGCCGCGATGGTCGACGGGCTCAGCCGGGTCAAGGCGTTCCTGCGGATCACGTTCCCGCTGCTCGCACCGGGCCTCGTCGCGTCGGGGGTGTACGCGTTCCTGCAGGCGTGGAACGAGTTCACCGTCGCGCTGGTCGCGCTGCCCGCCGAGTCCGCCCGCACGCTGCCGCTGTGGCTGCGGTCGTTCCTCGCGTCGTCCGCGAACCGCGGCGTCGACTGGGGCGAGGTCATGGCCGCGTCGACACTCATCGCCGTCCCCGTGATCGTCTTCTTCCTGCTGGTGCAGGGCAGGATGACCTCGGGGCTGGTGTCCGGAGCGGTGAAGGGCTGACGTGGACGAGCTGATGACCTGGCCGCGCGGGGCGTCCGCGGGGCCGGAGGGGTCGGGCGTGCCGGCGCCGGCCGGGGCCGTGGCCGCCAGGCCCGGGGCGGCCGTGCCGCTCGGGGGAGCGCCGGTGGTCGCCGCCGGGGTGGCCACCACCGTCGCGGGCGGTCCCGACCTTGCCGCTGGGTGGTCCGTCGGGCTCGACGTGGGCGGCACCAAGACGCTCGGCGTGCTCGTCGCGCCGGACGGCGCCGTGGGCCCGTCGGTGCGGCTCGCCGCCCGGTCCGGGGGCGACGGCGTCGCCGGGACCGCCGCGGAGGCCGTGCGGGCGCTGGTCGCGGAGGCCGGCCTGCCCGCGGGCGCGCTGGCGGGGGTCGGCATCGGGCTGCCCGGGATCGTCGACCCCGCGACGGGCCGCGTCGAGCACGCGGTGAACCTCGGGATCGAGGCGGCGGTACCGCTCGCGGCGCAGATGTCGGCCGCGCTCGACGGGGTGCCGGTGCGGCTCGAGAACGACCTCAACGTGGCCGCGCTCGGCGCCGCGCACCTGCTGCCCGACCCGGCGCCCGACCTCGCGTTCCTCGCGCTCGGCACTGGCCTGGCCGCGGGCCTCGTGCTGGACGGCCGGCTGCGCCGCGGCGCCTCGGGTGTGGCCGGCGAGATCGGCCACCTCGTGCACGTCCCCGGTGGGCTGCCGTGCCCCTGCGGGCAGCGCGGCTGTCTCGAGCAGTACGCGTCCGGCGGGGCGCTGTCCGCCGCGTGGCCCGGTCCCGGCGACCGCCCGGCCCCGGTGGCCCTGTTCGAGGCGGCTGACTCCGGGGATGCTGGTGCCGTGGCGGTGCGCGACCGGTTCGCCGGGGCCGTGGCCGCCGCGGTGCGCGTGCTGCTGCTCACCACCGACGTCGCGCACGTCGTCGTCGGTGGCGGGGTCGCCGAGCTCGGCGACCCGCTGCTGCGGGTGGTGCGCGCACGGTTGGACGACGAGGCCCGGGACTCCGCGTTCCTGGCCGCGATGCACATGGCGGAGCGGGTGACCCTCGCGCCGCGCGGAGTGCCGGTGGGTGCCGTGGGCGCCGCGCTGGTCGGACGGAAGGAGTCCTGATGGAGGTCGTCATCGCCCCGGGCCCGGAGCTCGCGCGGCTGGCCGCCGACGCGATCGAGCGGGTCGTGCGGGGGCGCGCCGCGGACGGCGGGCACGCGGTGCTCGGCATCGCCACCGGGTCCAGCCCGCTGGCCGTCTACGACGAGCTCGCCCGCCGGCACGCGGAGGAGGGGCTGTCGTTCGCCGGGGTGCGCGCCTTCATGCTCGACGAGTACGTCGGCCTGCCCGCCGACCACCCCGAGCGGTACCGCAACGTCATCGAGAAGGAGTTCGCGTCCCGCGTCGACATCGACCCGGCCGACGTGCACGGGCCTGACGGCCTGGCGTCGGACATCCCGGGCGCCTGCGCGGCGTACGAGGCGGCCATCGCGGACGCCGGCGGCGTGGACGTGCAGATCCTCGGCGTCGGCACGGACGGCCACATCGCGTTCAACGAGCCCGGGTCCTCGCTGGCGTCCCGCACCCGGATCAAGACGCTGACCCGGCAGACCCGCGAGGACAACGCCCGGTTCTTCGGCGGCGACGTCTCCCAGGTGCCGACGCACTGCCTCACCCAGGGCCTCGCGACGATCATGTCCGCGCGGCACGTCGTCCTGCTGGCGAGCGGCAAGCACAAGGCCGAGGCGGTGCACCAGCTCGTCGAGGGCTCGGTCAGCGCGATGTGGCCCGGCACGATCCTGCAGCACCACCCGCACGCGACGGTCCTGGTGGACGAGGCCGCCGCCGGCCGGCTGCAGCTCGCGTCGTACTACCGGGAGACGTTCGACGCCAAGCCCGGCTGGCAGGGGATCTGAGCGTGCCGGGGGCGAGTGGGGCGGGCGGTCCGGGCGCTGCCGGCGCGGCCGGCGCCGCCGGCGCTTCCGGTGCACCCGGAGGGCACCGGATCTTCGGGACGCCGTTCGCGGCGATCTACCCGCACTACGTGACCAAGGTCGAGCGCAAGGGCCGTGACGTCGCCGACCTCGGCGAGCTCCTGGAGTGGCTGACCGGCTACGACGAGGCGGGCCTGGCGGCGGCCCTGGCGGACGACCGGACGCTCGCGGAGTTCTTCGAGCAGGCCCCGGCGATGAACCCGAACACGACGCTGATCCGGGGCGTGGTCTGCGGCGTGCGGGTGGAGGAGATCGAGGACCCGCTCATGCAGCAGATCCGCTGGATGGACAAGCTGGTCGACGAGCTGGCCCGCGGCAAGAAGCTGCAGAGCATCTTCCGCTCCCCGTAGGGACGTCACCGGCCGAGGTCGTCGGTTGCGCCCGAGGTCGTCGGTTGCGCACCCGCTCAGATGGACGCAACCGACGACCTCGGCGATGGCTGTCCACAGATCTCGGCGGACCACACCGTCGCCGTCCGGCCCCGCGGGATCGTGGGGGATGGCCGACCTCGAGAGCTCCGACGTGCTGCTGGTCCGTGATGCTCCCGTCTCGTCCGGGCGGCTCCGCCGACGGCCCGACCTCGAGCGGGTGCGACGAGGCGCGTACGTGGAGCGAGGCGAGTCGCTCGGCCCTGCGCGGGACCGGCGGCGGATCGCTCTCGCCCGGATCCGGGCGGTCCACCGGCAGACGTCGGGAGCGCGGTGGTTCAGCCACGAGTCCGCCGCGCTCCTCTGGGGGTGCGACGCCGTCGGCATCTCCGGCTTGACGCACCTGATCCAGCCGACCCGGCCGCGGAGCCGGGGAGACGATCCCGTCGTGCGGCATCACGGCGACCTGCCTGCGGAGGACCGGGCCGAGGTGTCCGGGCTCCCGGTGACGACGCTCGTCCGGACGGTGGTGGACTGCGCGGCATCCTTGCCCCCCGATCGAGGGCTCGTGATCGCCGACTCGGCACTCCGAGCCGGGGCTGACGCGGGCGCGCTCGACACGGCCCTGGCCGCTCGGTCGGGGGCTCGCGGGATCGTCCGGGCGAGAGATGTGATCGCCCTCGCGGACGGTCGCGCGCAGTCACCGGGGGAGACGCTGCTGCGCTGGTCGCTGCACTCCGGAGGACTGCCCCCGCCGGAGCTGCAGGTGGAGGTGGTCACACGCCGCGGCCGGTTCTTCCTCGACCTCGGGTGGCCGGTGCCCCGTGTCGCGGTGGAGTTCGACGGGTACGTGAAGTACTCCGGTGCGTTCGGGAGGACGGCGCCGGAGGCGGTGTTCGCGGAGAAGCAGCGGCAGGATGCGCTGGAGGAGGAGGGTTGGCGCGTGCTGCGCGTCACCTGGGACGACCTCCGCGCGCCCGCGCCCCTGGTGGCTCGCGTCGCCCGTGCCCTGTCGCGCTCGTCACGCTGACGAGGTCGGGGGTTCCGCCCGAGGTCGGGGGTTCCGCCCGAGGTCGGTGTTTGCGCCACCTCCCATCTGGACGGAACCGACGACCTCGGCGAAGGCTCGGGGGCGTCGGAGGGGCCGCGTACAGTTGTCGGCATGAGTGAGCCCCTGCCGCCGAGCACCGAGCCGGACCGACTCTCGGACCCCGGCACCGGCGCCGGGACCGGGCTGCTCGAGCGGCCCGCCGAGCAGACCGCCGAGCCCGGGGACCACGAGCGCTTCGCGCACTACGTGCGCAAGGAGAAGATCATGGAGTCGGCGATGTCCGGCAAGCCCGTGGTCGCGCTCTGCGGGAAGGTGTGGGTGCCGGGCCGGGACCCGAACAAGTTCCCCGTGTGCCCGGTGTGCAAGGAGATCTACGAGGGCCTCCGGGAGCCGCAGGACGGCGGCGACGGGGACTCCGGCAAGGGCTCGGGCGGCGGACGCCGCTGGGGCTTCGGCCGCGGCAAGGGGTCCGGCGACTCCTCCGGCGGACAGTGAGCGCCGCGGACCGCCCCGCCTCCGCACCCAGCACGCACGCCTCGCCGTCGGCAGCATCGCAGCTGCCCCCGGCGTTCCCTGCGCGTGCGCCCTGGGGGACGGCGGGCAAGCTGCGTGCCTGGCAGGCCGAGGCCCTCGAGCAGTACCTGACCACCGAGCCGCGGGACTTCCTCGCGGTCGCGACACCGGGTGCCGGCAAGACGACCTTCGCGCTGCGCATCGCGACCGAGCTGCTGCAGGCCGGCATCGTGCGCCGTGTGACCGTCGTCGCGCCCACCGAGCACCTCAAGCACCAGTGGGCTGACGCCGCCGCGCGGGTCGGCATCAAGCTCGACCCGAACTTCAAGAACTCCCAGGGCCGGCACGGGCACGGCTTCGACGGCGTGGCGCTGACCTACGCCGGCGTCGCGTCCAAGCCCGCGCTGCACGCCGCCCGCACGACCGCCGCCCGCACGCTGGTGATCCTCGACGAGGTGCACCACGGCGGCGACGCGCTGTCCTGGGGCGACGCCGTGCACGAGGCGTTCGAGGGCGCGACCCGCCGGCTGTCGCTGACCGGCACCCCGTTCCGGTCCGACACGGCGCAGATCCCGTTCGTCGAGTACGAGCGCGGCGTCGACGGCATCCGCCGCAGCAAGGCCGACTACACCTACGGGTACTCCGAGGCGCTCCGGGACCACGTCGTCCGCCCCGTGCTGTTCCTCACGTACTCCGGGTCGATGCGCTGGCGCACCAAGGCCGGCGACGAGGTCAGCGCGCGCCTCGGCGAGCCGCTCACCAAGGACATGACGGCGCAGGCGTGGCGCACGGCGCTCAACCCCGACGGCGAGTGGATCCCGTCCGTGATCGCCGCGGCCGACCGCCGGCTGACCGAGGTCCGCCGCACCGTCCCCGACGCCGGCGCGATGATCATCGCGACGGACCAGACGGACGCCCGCGCGTACGCCGGGCACATCGCCCGGCTCACCGGCAAGTCGCCGACGGTGGTGCTGTCCGACGACGACGGCGCGAGCGCCCGCATCGACGAGTTCTCCGCCTCCGACGACCGCTGGCTGGTCGCGGTCCGCATGGTGTCCGAGGGCGTCGACGTCCCGCGGCTCGCCGTCGGCGTCTACGCCACCAGCACCTCGACGCCGCTGTTCTTCGCGCAGGCCATCGGCCGGTTCGTGCGCGCCCGCAAGCGCGGCGAGACGGCGTCGGTGTTCCTGCCGAGCGTGGCCCCGCTGCTCGCGCTGGCCAACAGCATGGAGGTCGAGCGGGACCACGCCCTCGACCGCCCGCTGACCGCGGAGGAGCAGGGCGAGGGCTACAACCCCGAGGACGCGCTCGTCGCGCAGGCCAACCGCGCCGAGAAGGGGTCGGACGCGCTGCAGGGCACGTTCGAGGCGCTCGAGGCGCAGGCGTCGTTCGACCGCGTGCTGTTCGACGGCGGCGAGTTCGGCACCGGCGCGGACGTCGGCTCGGACGAGGAGCTCGACTTCCTCGGCCTGCCCGGCCTGCTCGACCCCGACCAGGTGACGACGCTGCTGCGGCAGCGCCAGGCGAGCCAGCAGAGCGCCAAGCGGTCCAAGGCGCAGCCCGCCGAGGACCGCGCGGAGATGGACCACCGCAAGCAGGCCGAGCTGCGCAAGGAGCTCGCCCAGCTGGTGGGCGCCTGGTCCCGCAAGAGCGGGCAGCCGCACGGCGCGGTGCACACGGAGCTGCGGCGCCGGTGCGGCGGGCCGGAGGTGGCCCTGGCGGACCCGAAGCAGCTCGAGGCGCGCGTGGCGATGCTGCGCGGGTGGTTCGTCGGCAAGCGCTGACCGACATCACACCCGGTACGGACCCGCAGGTCAGCGGGTCGGCGTGTACCACCGGTCGTCGGATCCGCAACCCGTGCGCTCGACGTGCCGAACCTCAGGATCGGTGTCATCGTCATCCCCGTGAACAGCGCGTTCACCGGGAGAAACCCGGTGGGCGCGATGCCGTAGGACGAAAGGGAGCCGTCAGATGCCTACGTGGCTGATCCTCATCATCATCGGTGCCGTGCTGCTCATCGTCGGCGTGGCGGTCGAGGCCGCCAAGATCCTCATCTGGATCGGTATCGCCGTCCTCGTCGTGAGCCTGATCCTCGGGCTGCTGCGTCGGGGGAAGGCCCGCGTGTAGCGACACCGCACCACGCACGACGACGCCCGCGCACCCCCCTGGAGCGCGGGCGTCGTCGTGTGTCCGGGGCCCCCCGGGGCTCCGCGCCCCCCGGCCCTCAGAGCGTGAGCGTCACCGTCGGGATCGCGGCCTCGTCGGCCGAGAGGCGGCGGGCGCCGCGCGGGAGCTCGTCCCGGGACGCCGCGTGCCGGGCCGTCGCCGCGGCGACGCCCTCCGCCCCTGTCAGCCCCGGCAGCACCTCGCCCTGGCGCACGAGCGGCACCACGAGCCCGCGCAGGTCGTCCTCGGCCGGCGCCCACGCCGCGACCGCCTCGTCGGGGCCGTCGACCACGACCTCCTCGACCGCCCGGCCGTCGCCGTCGAGCCGCCGGGCCGCGGACTTCCGGCCGCCGACCGACTCCTTGGCCTTCGACGCCTTCGCGACCGGCGCGAGCCGGCCGTCGGACCCCTCGCGGGCCACGAGCTTGTAGACCATGCCGCAGGTCGGCGCGCCGGAGCCGGTGACCAGCGAGGTGCCGACGCCGTAGGAGTCGACGGGGGCGACCGCCAGCGCCGCGATCGCGTACTCGTCCAGGTCCGAGGTGACGACGATCTTCGTGCCCCGCGCGCCGAGGCCGTCGAGCTGGGCCCGGACCTCCTGCGCGAGCACGCCGAGGTCGCCGGAGTCGAGCCGCACCGCCCCGAGCCCGGGGCCGGCCGCGGCGACGGCCCGCTCGACGCCCCGCCGCACGTCGTAGGTGTCGACCAGCAGGGTCGTGCCGGCGCCCGCCGAGGCGACCTGCGCGGCGAACGCGGCCTCCTCGTCGTCGTGCAGCAGCGTGAAGGCGTGCGCGGCGGTGCCGATCGTGGGCAACCCGTACCGGCGGCCGGCCTCGAGGTTGGACGTCCCGGCGAACCCGGCGACGGCGGCGGCGCGCGCGGCGGCGACGGCGGCCTGCTCGTGCGCCCGGCGTGCGCCCATCTCCAGGACCGGCCGGCCGATCGCGGCCGAGGTCATCCGGGACGCGGCCGACGCGATCGCGGAGTCGTAGTTGAGCACCGAGAGCACGACGGTCTCGAGCAGCACGGCCTCGGCGAACGTGCCCTCGACGGTCAGCACCGGGGAGTGCGGGAAGAACATCTCGCCCTCGGCGTAGCCGTGGACCGAGCCCGTGAACCGGTAGTCCGCGAGGTACGCCAGCGTGGCGTCGTCGACGACCCGCTCGCGGGCGAGCCAGTCCAGCTCCTCGGGGCCGAACCGGAAGTCGGCGAGCGCCTCCAGGACGCGCCCCGTCCCGGCGAGCACGCCGTACCGGCGGCCGTGGGGGAGGCGCCGCGTGAACACCTCGAACACGCACCGGCGGCCGGCGGTGCCGTCCGCGAGGGCGGCCTGGAGCATGGTGAGCTCGTAGCGGTCGGTCAGCAGGGCCGTGCTCGGCGCGCTCGGTGCGGTCATGTGCCCACGGTAGGCGCCGACCTGCGGGTCCGCGTCGCCGCGGGACCTACAGTGGTCGGGTGTCCGTGGAGATCGCACCCGAGGAGACCGCCCGCGCCGACGGGCAGCTCGCCGACGCCTGGGTCACGATCGTCTGGAACGACCCCGTGAACCTCATGTCCTACGTGACCTACGTCTTCCGGTCGTACTTCGGCTACCCGCAGGAGAAGGCGGAGAAGCTGATGCTCGAGGTGCACGAGGAGGGGCGCTCCGCCGTGTCGACGGGCAACCGCGAGCAGATGGAGGTGGACGTGCAGGCCATGCACTCGTTCGGCCTGTGGGCCACCCTGCAGCGGAGCGACGCCTAGGTGCGGGCGTTCCGGCGGGACGGCGACGAGCTCGTCGCGGAGGTCGACCCGGGCGAGCGCGAGGTGCTCGCGACCGTGGTCGCCGACGTCGCGGAGCTGCTGGGCGGCGGGCGGTTCGAGGACCGCGCCCGGGAGACGGGCAGCGCGCGGCCGGGGAGCGGCACCGTGCCCGACGACGCCGCGGCGCTCGCGATGCGGCTGCGGCTCGACCCGCTGCCCGCGCCCGACGACCCGGCGGTGCACCGGCTGCTGCCCGACGCGTCGCGGGACGACGACGCGGTGGCGGCGGAGTTCCGCCGGCTGACCGAGGACGACCTGCGGCAGCAGAAGATCGACCGGCTGGCGGTGCTGTTCGACGCGCTGACGGTCGAGGCGCTGGGGCACGGGGCCGACGAGCCCAGCGACGAGGACCACCCGCACCGCCGCCGCCGGTCCCGGGGCCGGCACGAGGCCGTCGCGGTCGTGCGCGTCACGAAGGAGCGGGCCCCGGCGCTCGCGGCCACGCTCACCGACGTCCGCCTGGTGCTGGGCGAGCGGCTGGGCGTCGTCGACGAGGAGGCGAGCGAGCGGCTGGAGCACGAGGTGGTCCGCGGCCGCCCCGGCGACGCGGAGGGCCAGGCCCGGCAGTACCTCGGCTCGGTGTTCCTGGCGCTCGGCTGGTGGCAGGAGACGCTGATGGCGTGCCTGCTCGCCGACCTGCCGGACGCCCCCGGCCGCCGGGACTAGGATCGGTGCCGTGAACGACGCACCCATCGGGATCTTCGACTCGGGGGTGGGTGGGCTCACCAACGCGCGGGCGATCATCGACCAGCTCCCGCACGAGTCGGTGCTCTACATCGGCGACACCCTCAACACCCCGTACGGCACGAAGCCGCTGGCGGCGGTCCGCGCGCACGCGCTGGAGGTGATGGACGACCTGGTCGACGCCGGCGTCAAGATGCTGGTCATCGCCTGCAACACCGCCTCGTCCGCCGTGCTGAGGGACGCCCGCGAGCGGTACACGCTGCGCCGCGGCCTGCCGGTGGTCGAGGTGATCCTGCCGGCCGCGCGCCGGGCGGTCGCCGCGACGCGCACCGGCAGGATCGGGGTGATCGCCACCGAGTCGACGGTGAAGTCGAAGTCGTACGACGACGCGTTCGCCGTGGCCCCGGGGGTGCAGCTGACCACCCAGGCGTGCCCGCGGTTCGTGGAGTTCGTCGAGGCGGGCGTCACGTCCGGGCCGGAGCTGCTGAGCGTCGCCGAGGAGTACCTGCGGCCGGTCAAGGAAGCCGGCGTCGACACGCTGGTGCTCGGCTGCACGCACTACCCGCTGCTGACGGGCGTCATCTCGTACGTCATGGGCGAGGACGTCACGCTGGTGTCGTCCGCGGAGGAGACCGCCAAGGACGTGTACCGCCAGCTGGTGGCGCACGACCTGGAGCGGGACCCGGCTGCCGGCGCCCCGGAGCACCGGTTCCTCGCGACGGGCGACCCGGACTCGTTCGCGACGCTGGCCCGGCGGTTCCTCGGCCCCGAGGTGCGGCACGTGGAGGCGCGCGGCGCGCTGCGCTGAGCCGGGGCGCGGCCGCGACGCCCGTCGGGGCCCCGCCGCCCCGTGACGAGCGACACGTCCCCGCGGGGACCGACGGCCGCCCGCCGCGGCGCCCCGCACGGCATCATGGCTCCCTGGGCCGCCGTCGGACGTCGGTGCGCCGACACGCAGCGGAAGGGGCACCCGCGGATGAGGCTCGTGGTCGTCGGCAGCGCGGGCTCGTTCCCCGGCCCGGACTCGGCGGCGTCGTGCTACCTCGTGCAGGCCGAGGGGCCGGACGGCGCGGGCGGCACCCGGACCTGGAACGTGCTGCTCGACCTCGGCAACGGGGCGCTGGGCCCGCTGCAGCGCCACCTCGCCCCGGCCGACCTCGACGCGGTCGCGATCAGCCACCTGCACGCCGACCACGTCGCGGACGTCGTCGTGCTCGGCGTCATGCTGCGCTACGACCCGCGCGGCGCCCGGCCGACGCCGCTGCCGCTGCACGGCCCCGAGGGCGTCCGCGAGCGGCTGGCGCAGCTGTCCGGCCACGACCCGGCGACCAGCACCGCCGACCACCTCGCGCTGGGGACCTGGCGCGCGGGGGAGCCGGTGCGGGTCGGGCCGCTGACGATCGAGCCGGTGCCCGTCGAGCACCCGGTGCCCGCGTTCGGCTTCCGGGTCACCGGGCCGTCCGAGGCCGACCCGGCGCGCACGGTGACGCTCGCGTACACCGGCGACACCGAC
Source organism: Cellulomonas sp. PS-H5 (assembly GCF_019265565.1). Taxonomy (NCBI): domain Bacteria; kingdom Bacillati; phylum Actinomycetota; class Actinomycetes; order Micrococcales; family Cellulomonadaceae; genus Cellulomonas; species Cellulomonas sp. PS-H5. The sequence continues at coordinate 40,701 of NZ_JAHVCI010000010.1, read as the reverse complement.
GAGTGCCCTGGCCTGGACGAGCTGGCGGCGGACGCGGACCTGCTGCTCGCCGAGGCCGCCTACCTGGAGTCGACGCCCGGGGCGCCGCGCGGCGTGCACCTGACGGGGCGGCGCGCGGGCCTGGCGGCGCAGCGCAACGGGTCCCGCCGGCTGCTGCTCACGCACCTGGTGGCGTGGAACGACCCGGCGGAGAGCCTCGCCGAGGCGGCCGCGGCGTACGACGGGCCGCTGGACCTGGCCCGGCCGGGGACGGTCGTCGCGCTCTGAGGCCCGGCGCGGGTCGTTAGGCTCGGGGGATGACCTCCGACCCCACCGTCACCACCTCCGCCGCGCCCGCGACCGGCCGCGCGGCCGCTCCCCGCGGCGACGGCCGCGCCGTCGACGAGCTCCGCCCGATCGCGATCACCCGCCGCTACCTGGACGCGGGCGAGGGCAGCGTGCTCGTCGAGTTCGGCGGCACCAAGGTGCTGTGCGTGGCGTCGTTCACCGCGGGCGTGCCGCGCTGGCGCAAGGGCTCCGGCGAGGGCTGGGTCACCGCCGAGTACGCGATGCTGCCGCGCGCCACGTCCTCCCGCTCGGACCGCGAGTCGGTGCGCGGCAAGGTCGGCGGCCGCACGCACGAGATCTCCCGGCTGATCGGCCGGTCGCTGCGCGCGATCATCGACGTCGCGGCGCTCGGCGAGAACACGATCGTCCTCGACTGCGACGTGCTGCAGGCCGACGGCGGCACCCGCACCGCGTCGGTGACCGGCGCCTACGTGGCGCTCGCGGACGCCGTCGCGTGGGGCATCGCCCAGGGCTCGGTCGACGCCCGCAAGGTCGTGCTGCGCGACTCGGTGTCGGCGGTGAGCGTCGGCGTGGTCGGCGGGCGGCCCGTGCTGGACCTCCCGTACGAGGAGGACGTGCGCGCGGACACCGACATGAACGTCGTCGTCACCGGCTCGGGCAGCTTCGTCGAGGTGCAGGGCACGGCCGAGCACGCGCCGTTCGACCGCGCCGAGCTCGACTCGCTGCTCGACCTGGCGCTGGTCGGCACGTCGGAGCTGGCGCGCGTGCAGCGCGAGGTGCTGGCGCTGCCGGCGGGCGAGACCGTGACGGTGCGGGGCGGGGCGCAGGCGGTGACCGCGTGACCGGCCCCGCCCGGCTCGTCCTCGCCACCCACAACGCGCACAAGCTCGGCGAGCTGCGCGCCATCCTCGTACCGGCCCTGCCCGGGCTGGACCCGGACTCGGTGGTCGGCGCCCGCGACGTCGGCGCGCCCGAGCCGGTCGAGGACGGCGTGACGTTCGCGGAGAACGCGCTCATCAAGGCCCGCGCGCTCGCCGCGCACACCGGCCTGCCCGCGGTCGCGGACGACTCCGGGCTGTCGGTCGACGTCCTCGGCGGCGCGCCCGGCATCTTCTCGGCCCGCTGGTCCGGCCGGCACGGCGACGACCGCGCCAACCTCGACCTGCTGCTCGCGCAGCTGTCCGACATCGCGCCGGAGCATCGCGCCGCGCGGTTCACCTGCGCCGCGGCGCTGGTCACGCCGGACGGTGAGGAGCACGTCGAGCTCGGCCACCTGGTCGGCACGCTGGCGACCGCGCCGCGCGGCGAGCACGGGTTCGGCTACGACCCGATCCTGGTGCCCGCGGGCGGCGACCTGACCTGCGCGGAGCTCGCCCCGGAGGAGAAGAACCGCATCTCGCACCGCGGGCACGCGTTCCGCGCGCTGGTGCCCGCCGTGGTCGCCGTGCTCGGCCGGGAGCCGCGTGGCTGACGTCCACCTGGTCGCGGACGGCCTGACCTTCGGGTACCCGGGGCGGCCGGTCCTCGACGGCGTCGGCCTGTCCGCGTCGGCGGGCGACCGGGTCGGCGTCGTCGGCGAGAACGGCGCCGGCAAGACGACGCTGCTCCGGCTGCTCGCCGGCGACCTCGCCCCCACCGCGGGCGAGGTCCGGCGGTCGGGGTCGGTGTCGGTGGTGCAGCAGGAGCTCGACGTGCCGCCGGGGTCGACCGTCGGCGACCTGGTGCGCCGGACCGCGGCGCACGTGCGCGCGGCGGCGGACCGGCTGGACGAGGTCGTCGCGGGCTTCGACCACGAGGGCGGCGACCTGGGGGCCCTGAGCGACGCCATCGCCGCGGTCGACCGGCTCGCCGCCTGGGACGTCGACCGGCGCGTCGACGAGGCGCTCACCCGGTTCGGCGCCCCGCGGGACCCGGAGCGGCGGCTGGACAAGCTGAGCGTGGGGGAGGCGTACCGCGCGCGGCTGGCCTGCCACGTCGCCGAGCGCGCCGACGTCCTGCTGCTGGACGAGCCGACGAACCACCTGGACGTCGGCGGCATCGACTACCTGACCGCCCAGCTGCAGCAGTGGCCGGGCGTCGTCGTGATCGTCACGCACGACCGGCGGCTGCTCGACGACGTGATGACCGCGATCCTCGACCTGGACCCGTCGATGGACGGCCGCCCGGTGCTCTACGGGGCGACCCGGTACGCCACGTACCGGTTCGCCAAGGACCAGGCGCTGCGTCGCTGGCGCGCGCGGTACGCCCAGGAGCGCAAGCGCGCGGCGAAGCTCGCCCAGCGGCTCGACGAGTCCTACGAGGGGCTGTCCGACGAGTGGCGCCCGCCCAAGGGCTCGCAGAAGCACCGCCGCGGCACCCGCGCCCGGATCCACGTCAAGGCCGCCGACCGGCTGGTGCAGAAGCTCGAGGCCGAGGCCGTCGAGGTGCCGGTGCCGCCGCCCGCGCTGGCGTTCCCGGACCTGCCGAGCATCCCCGCCGACTACGCGGGCGGGCCGCTGCTCGAGCTGCGCGCGCCGCGCGTCGAGGGCCGGCTGGACCTGCCGGGCGTGCGGGTGGACCTGCCGCCGGCGGGCCGTCTGCTGGTGACCGGGGCGAACGGGGCCGGGAAGTCGACGCTGCTCGGCGCGCTCGCGGGCCGCACCCCGCTGGACCGGGGGCACCGGTCGGTCGCGCCCGGGGTCCGGCTCGGCGTGCTGGTGCAGGACGACGACAGCCCGGCGCGGCTGGCGACCACGGGGTTCGAGGCCGCCGCGCGGCGCGCGCTGGACCTGCTGCGGTCCGGGGCCCTCGACCCGGCGCACGTGCTGCCGGTGGCGGCGCTGGGCCTGCTCGAGGAGGAGGACCTGGACCGGCCGCTCGGCGAGCTGTCCGTCGGGCAGCGGCGGCGGTTCGAGCTCGCGGCCGCGCTGGTGGCCGCCCCGCACGTGCTGCTCCTGGACGAGCCGACCAACCACCTGTCGATCGCCCTGGTCGACGAGCTGACGGAGGCCCTGCGCCTGACGTCGGCGGCGGTGGTGGTCGCGACCCACGACCGCGCGATGCGCGCCGACCTGGCGGACTGGCCGGCGATCGAGCTGTAGCGCGGCCGCGCGTCAGGGTGCGCGCGGCGTGGCCGGGAGGACGCGCTCCAGGAGGCGGACCAGGAGGGCGAGCACCAGGAACGCCACCGCGACCAGCGCCGTGTTGCGCGCGGCCGTCGCCAGGCCGAGCGCGCCGGCGTCGAGGAACGGGTACGGGTACCAGCCCGTCGCCGCCCCGCGGACGAACGTGTACGCGATCCACGCCAGCGGGTAGAGGACCGACCAGGCGACGGTCGCGCCGCCGAACCGCGGGCGCGGGCCGACGAGCAGCCACACCACCCAGGTGCCGACCGGCGTCACGGTGTGCAGCAGGAAGTTCGCCAGGTCGCCCGACGGGGTCAGGTCGACGCCCGCGTCGGCGAGGACCGTGTGGTAGACCACGCCGGTCACGGCGATGCACAGCAGCGCGTCCAGGTGCAGCACGGCCATGACGCGCCCGGTCCGCGCGGGCCGCGCGGCGTGCAGCGCCGACGCGACCAGGACGAGCAGGTTCGACTGGATCGTGAAGTAGGAGAACAGCCGGACCAGCCGCTCGGTGGTCGTGCCGGCGTCGCCGGGGCCCTCGGTGAGCGCGCGGGACACCTCGAGCGCGACGCCGCCGGCGGCCGCCAGCGCGAGCAGCGCGTGCAGCAGGCGGGCGACGGCGAGCGCCGCGGACCCGGCCCGCGCGCCCGGGGCGCCCGGGGTCCGCGCCTCGGCGGTCACGCCCGCCGCCTCAGGGCATCCGGCCGACGTGCGCCATCGCCTGGCGCAGCAGCAGGCCCTGACCGCCGTTCATCTCGACCTGCACCTGCTCGCTGCACGCCTCCTCGGGCGTGAGCCAGGCCAGGTCGAGCGCGTCCTGCTGCGGCCGGCAGTCGCCGGTCACGGGCACGACGTAGGCGAGCGACACCGCGTGCTGGCGCGGGTCGTGGTACGGCGTGACGCCCGGGGTGGGGAAGTACTCGGCGACCGTGAACGGCTGCGGCGTCGGCGGCACCTGCGGCAGCGCCACCGGGCCGAGGTCCTTCTCGATGTGCCGGAGCAGGGCGTCGCGCACCCGCTCGTGGTACATCACGCGGCCGGAGACCAGCGCGCGGGACATCACGCCCTCGGGCGTCACCCGCAGCAGCAGGCCGACGGCGACCACGTCGCCGGAGTCGTCGACCCGCACGGGCACGGCGTCGACGTAGAGCAGGGGGAGCGAGCGGCGGGCCGCCGCGATGCCCTCGGGACTCAGCCACCCGGAGGGGCGCTCGGGCTCGCGGGGCAGGTCAGCCGTGTCGGTCACCCGGCAGTTGTACCCCGGTCCGGGGGCCGGGCGACAGCCCGACGCGCGGTGCAGCGCTTCCCCGCGGGCGCGGCCCTGGCCGCCCGGGAATACTGGACGGGGTCCGGGCGCTCTACTGGCGTCACATCGACAACAGGAGGCGACTGATGGCAACGACCGAGCTGACGGCCGACACCATCCAGAAGACCATCACCGAGAACGACATCGTGCTCGTGGACTTCTGGGCGGACTGGTGCGGGCCGTGCAAGCGCTTCGGACCGATCTTCGAGCAGTCGTCGGAGACCCACACCGACGTCGTGCACGCGAAGGTGGACACCGAGGCCGAGCAGCAGCTGGCGGCCGAGCTGCAGATCACGTCGATCCCGACCCTGATGGCCTTCCGCGAGGGCATCCTCGTGTTCAACCAGGCGGGCGCCCTCCCGGCGCCGGCGCTGGAGCAGGTGGTCGACGCGGTCAAGGCGCTGGACATGGACGACGTCCGCGCGCAGATCGACGCCGCCCGGGCGGCGCAGAGCTGACCCGAGCGCACCGCATCCGAAGACGCCCCCGCACGCGAGCAGCGTGCGGGGGCGTCGTCGCGTCCGGGCTCAGTGCCGGAACTGCGCCACCCGGCTCCGCAGGTCGTCGGCCATCCGCGCGAGCTCGGCGATCGACTCGCCCATCCGGCCGAGCTCCTCGGTGCTCCCGGCGGAGGCGTCCGCGACGCCGGTGATGGTGGCGGCGATCTCGCCGGACCCGGCCGCCGCGTCCCCGACCGAGCGGCTCATCTCGGTGGTGGTGGCGGTCTGCTCCTCGACGGCGGACGCGATCGTCGTCTGGTAGTCGTCGATCCGCGCGATGATCGTGCCGATCTCGCCGATGGCGGCGACGGCGCCCTCGGTGTCCGCCTGGATCGTCTCGACGCGGCGCGCGATGTCCTCCGTGGCCTTCGCGGTCTCCTGCGCGAGCTCCTTGACCTCGCCGGCGACGACGGCGAAGCCCTTGCCCGCCTCGCCGGCCCGGGCGGCCTCGATCGTGGCGTTCAGGGCGAGCAGGTTGGTCTGCTCGGCGATGCTCGTGATGACCTTGACGACGTTCCCGATCTCCTGGGACGAGGTGCCCAGGCGGGTGACCTGCTCGTTCGTGCGCGCGGCGGCCTCGGTGGCCTTGCCGGCGACCGCGGCGGCCTCGGCCGCGTTCCGCGCGATCTCCCGGATCGACGCGCCCATCTGCTCCGCGCCCGCGGCGACCGTGTGCACGTCCCGGTTGACCTGCTCGGCCGCGCCGGCGACGACGACGGCCTGCTCCGAGGTGCGGTCGGCGCCCGACACGACCTGGCCCGCCGAGCGCTCCAGCCGGCCCGCGGCGTCGGCCACGGTGCGCGCCGTCCCGTCGATGCCGGAGACCGTCTCGCGGAGCGCGGCGGTCGCGCGGTCCAGCGCGGCGGCGGTGCGGCCGATCTCGTCGGCGCCGGTCACCCCGCTGGCCACCGTCAGGTCGCCGCCGGCGAGGGACTGCGCCGCGTCGGCCACCCGGTTCAGGCGGCGGCTGAGGCGGCGGGCCACGACCACACCGGCCACGGCCGGCACGACGGCCGCCACGCCCAGGGCGATGAACTCCAGGAGGACGGCGCGGTCGCCGGCGGCGGTCGCCTCCCGGGCGGCGTCGGCCGCGGCCTCCGTCTGGGCCTGGATCAGCGCGTCCACGCGCGTGGCGGCGCCCCGGGCCGCGCTGTCGGCGCCCTCGCTGGAGCCCACCAGGTTCTGGTACGTGGTCAGCGCGGTGCGGAGGTCCGCGGCGGCGGTGCCCAGCTCGTCGGTCAGCGCCGGGATCGCGGCGTACTCGTCGAGGGCGCCGAGCGCCGCGCCGACGGCCTCGCCGCGGTCGTCCGCCAGGCCGTCGGCCCGGAACGGGTCGCCCGCGTCGCGAGCCGCCCGCATGTCGGTGCCGATCGACTGCGCCTCGTTGAGGTGCGAGGCCACCTGGCTGGCGAGCGCGAGCCCGGTGACGTGGTCCGAGTACATCCGCTCGGTGCGCTCGGTGCTCTGCCACAGCGTGAGGATCGAGATCCAGCCCAGCAGGCCGGTCATGGCGATCGCCGCCGAGACGGTCAGCAGGATCTTGCCGGTGAAGCCGAGCCCCCGGCCGTGGCCCGCGGCGGCCGCCGCCGTCGCCCCGTCGTCCCGACCCGTCGCACCCCTGGTCCCGGTCATCCGTCGGCCTCTCGTCGCGCGCGGCGCGGGCGGCCCGCCCGCGCGGGACACCGTCACGGGGTCCCGTCTCCCCGTCGAGCGGGTGAGACGCGGTCTGAGGGGTCCGCCGGGCGGTCACCCGGACGGGGTGCGCGGGGGCGGGCATCCGGGTGGCCGGCGAGCCGGGCGGGTGACACCCGGCCGCACGGCGTCCTGCCCGGTCGCACGGGGTGCGGGAGACGGGATTCGAACCCGCACGCCCTCTCGGGCACCAGGACCTAAACCTGGCGTGGCTGCCGTTTCACCACTCCCGCGACGGCTCCGGCGGCGCGGCGCCGGGGCCGGGCTCCGGCCGTCAGCCGTCGATGCCGAGGTCCCGGCGCAGCTTGGCGACGTGCCCCGTGGCCTTGACGTTGTACTGCGCGAGCCGGACGGCGCCGTCGGGGTCGACGACCACGGTCGACCGGATGACGCCGATCACCGTCTTGCCGTAGAGCGACTTCTCGCCCCACGCGCCCCACGCCTCGAGCACGTGCTTCTCCGGGTCGGAGACGAGGGGGAAGGTCAGCGCCTCCTCCTCGGCGAACCGGGCGAGCTTCTCCGGGGAGTCGGGGGAGACGCCGACGACCGCGTAGCCGTGCGCCTGCAGCGACGCGAGCGAGTCGCGGAAGTCGCACGCCTGCTTGGTGCAGCCCGGGGTGCCGGCCGCCGGGTAGAAGTACACGACGACGCCCTGGCCGCGCAGGTCCGACAGGGTCAGCGAGCCGCCGTCGGCGGTCGGCAGCGTGAAGTCCGGGGCGGTGTCGCCGACGGCGAGGCGGGGCATGGCGTCTCCTGGCTGGTGGGTGCGGCACCCGCGCGCGGCGGGCGCCGTCAGCGTACGACGGCCGGGCGGTAGCGTCTGCCCCGTGAGTGCACAGCGCCCCGAGAGCCCGACCCGCCCCGAGCTGCCGATCCGGATGCTGAACGACCGGCTGCTCGTCCAGCTCGACGCGGACGCCTCGGAGCGCCGGTCGAGCGCCGGCATCGTGATCCCCGCCACCGCCGCGGTGGGCAAGCGGCTCACCTGGGGCTCCGTCGTCGCCGCGGGCCAGCACGTGCGGCAGGTGGCCGTCGGGGACCGCGTCCTGTTCGACCCCGACGAGCGGGCCGAGGTCGAGCTCGAGGCGCAGACGTACCTGCTGCTCCGGGAGAAGGACGTGCACGCCGTGGCCGAGCCGCGCGACGGCGGCCAGGGCACCGGGCTGTACCTGTAGGACCCCCTCCACCTGCCGCGGCGGGAGGGTTGTTCGCCCTCGGCGTCACCTGTTGCGTGGTCCCTGGTGACGGTGTTCCCATGAGCGCAGGAACGACCCCGGGGGTGGCCGCGATGGACGACGAGACGCAGACGGCCGTGCAGGACGAGCGCGGAGCAGGGGGCGACGCGACGGGCGTCGTCATGGATCTTCTGGCCGAGCACGTGCCGCTCACGCTGCTCGCCGACCTGGCGGTGGCGGAGCCGCGGTCCGACGCGATCCTCGCGGCCGAGGGGCTGCCCGAGGACGCCTGGTGGGAGGGCGAGGACGAGGGCGACGACGGACCGTCCGCGGCCGGTCCGAGCGCCGAGGACGACGTCCCCGCCGACCCCGACGCGGCCGGCGGTCCGCAGCCGGCGTGACGTCCGCCACGTCGGGCCCCTGAGCGGGGGATCCGATTAGCGTCCGGCGCCACCGGGCTGCTAACGTTTCTCCTCGTTGCGCCATTAGCTCAATTGGCAGAGCAGCTGACTCTTAATCAGCGGGTTCGGGGTTCGAGTCCCTGATGGCGCACTTCAGAAGGCCCCCGACCAGCGGAGACGCTGGGCGGGGGCCTTTCTCGTGCCCGCGCGCGGTGCCGTCCGGCAACGCCGCGCCGGTGCGCGCGGGCCGGCCCGGTGCGGTGGCGGACGCCCGGGGCCCGCTGTCGATCCCGCGCGCCTCGCCCGGCCGTCCTGCCCTCGGCTGCGGTCGGCGGCACGCATACTGGAACCGTGCCGAACACCGTCGCCGCCGACCCGACCCCGCCGCTCCCCGACCGGGGCCACGTGTGGGTCGACGACGCGGACCCCGCCCTGCTCCGGATGCGCGGGGAGGTCGACGTCGCCGTGGTCGAGGAGCTGCGGGACCGGCTGGGCGCGGTCAGCGCGCGCGGCACGGACCTCGCGGCGGTGCTGCCCCAGGTGCGGGCGGTCGACATGTCCGAGGTGACGTTCGCCGACTCGTCGGCCGTCGGCCTGCTCGCCGGGCTCGTCATGGCGCTGCAGCCGGAGGGCGCGTCGCTGGCGGTGCGGGGGATCGGGCCGACCGTCGAGACGCTGCTCGAGGTGACCGGGCTGCTGCCGCACCTCGTCGTCGAGGGCTGACGTCCCGAGGGTCAAAGGTCTTACCTTTCACCCCGCCGCGTGCTCACCCGCGGCGGGCGCCGTCCGATGGTGTCGGCGGGCCGAGTCGAGGCCCGCACCCCCACCGACGGACGGAGACCTCCGCATGCCCGCACCCGCCGCACCCGCAGCGCCCGACACCGGCCGGCGCCGCCGGCTCGTGACCGACGCCCCCGTGGGCGCCCGCATCGGCGCGGTGCTCGGCCTGCTGGCCGTCGCCGTCGGCGTCGTCGCCGGACTGGGCATCGCCCGGCTCGGCGGCCTCGAGTCGTCGATCGACCGGCTCGGCCGCGAGGCGATCGAGCCGCAGACCTACCTCGTGAACACGCAGCGCTGGTTCCAGGCCAGCCGGGCCCGGGTGCTGGAGTACGGCATGGTGGCGCCGGAGGACCGCGCGAAGATCGTCGACGACCGCGCCGGCTTCGACGCGGACGCGCTGCAGAACGTGGCGGACTACGAGCCGTACGTGCTCGACGACGCCGCGTACGCCGCGCTCGAGGACGCCTACGGCCGCTACCAGGCCGCCGCCGACGCCATCGAGCCCCTGGCCGACGAGAGCGCGACGGCGTACCACGACGCGTACGCGGACCAGGTGCGCGGGATCACGACCGAGATCGGCGACGCGCTCCAGGCGCTCACCGACTCCGTGTCCGCGCACGCGGCGGACGGCGTGGCGGACGCCTCCGCCGACGCACGGTCGGCGACGGTGCAGATGATCGCGGTCGGCGTGGTGGGCGTCCTGCTCGCCGCGGGCCTCGGGGTGCTGCTGGTGCGGCGGATCGTCCGCGACCTCGCGGCGGTGCAGCGCACGGTGCAGAGCATCGGCGACGGCGACCTCACCGTCTCCGTGCCGCTCGACTCCCGCGACGAGCTCGGCCGGATGGCGGGCTCGCTGAACGAGGCGCAGGGCTCGCTCCGCGCCCTGATGAGCGGCGTGGTGCACACGGCGCAGACGGTGGCGGCGGCCGCGGAGGAGCTGGCCGCCGCGTCGCAGCAGGTCGTGGCGGGCTCGGACGAGACGAGCGCGCAGGCAGGCGTGGTCGCGGCGGCCGCGGAGCAGGTGTCGCGCAACGTGCAGACGGTCGCGGCGGGCGCCGAGCAGATGGGCGCCTCGATCCGGGAGATCGCGCAGAACGCCTCGCAGGCGGCCAAGGTCGCAGGGCAGGCCACCGACGCGGCGGCCGTGACGAACGACCAGGTGGCGCGGCTCGGTGCCTCGTCGCAGGAGATCGGCAACGTGGTGAAGGTGATCACCTCCATCGCGGAGCAGACGAACCTGCTCGCGCTGAACGCCACGATCGAGGCGGCGCGGGCCGGTGAGGCGGGCAAGGGGTTCGCGGTCGTGGCCGGCGAGGTCAAGGAGCTCGCGCAGGAGACCGCCAAGGCCACCGAGGACATCGCGCGCCGGGTCGAGGCGATCCAGGCCGACACCAGCGGCGCGGTCGGGGCGATCGGCGAGATCTCGCACATCATCGCGAGCATCAACGACTACCAGCTGACCATCGCGTCGGCTGTGGAGGAGCAGACGGCGACGACCACGGAGATGTCCCGCTCGGTGGCCGAGGCCGCGACCGGCTCCGGCGAGATCGCGGTGAACATCACCGGCGTGGCGTCCGCCGCGACGCAGTCGTCCCAGACCCTCAACCAGATGGGCTCGGCCGTCGCGGAGCTCGCCCGGATGTCGGAGGACCTGCGCGGCCAGGTGTCGCGGTTCCGGTACTGACTCCCGGCTGCCCACGCCGCCGGGCGGTCCGGAGCAGGGGGCCGGACGTAGCGACCCCCCGTGCGCGCGAGCGGCGTGCACGGGGGGTCGCGGTGCGTGCGGCAGGCGCCGCGCGCGGGGTCAGTCGGCCTGCGCCTTGCGCCGGGCGGCGGCGCGGGCGCGCACGACGTCGGCGATCTGCTGCGCCTGCGCGCTGACGAGGCGGCGGAGGTCGTCGTAGCGGCGGTCGACCTCGGCGTCGGTCGCGTCGCTGTCGCGCGTGGCGATCCACGCGCGCTTGGCGGCGCGGATGTCGGCGTCCGTGATCTCGACGCGCCAGGGGTCCTCGTTCATGAGTACAAGGTCCCACCGCGATCGGCGGAAAGACCGGTTTCTCCCGACTTTCACCCGGCGACGGGGCGGGTGAAGGGCTCAATTCACCTGATAGCCGGTCGATCGCGCCCATCCTTCAAGTGCCGCTGGAGTGAGGGGGTCGCCCGCACGCCGACCTGCCGGAACCGCCCCGCCGGGCCACGATGGAGGCACCGCGGACCGCGGCACCCCGGAGGAACGGAGCGACGACATGACCGAGCGCACCCAGCGGACGGACGGGGACGGCGCCCCCGGCGACACCGTGACGTACGACGTCGTGGTCCTGGGCGCGGGCGCGGTGGGCGAGAACGCCGCCGACCGGGCCGGCCGCCTCGGGCTGTCCGTGCTGGTGGTCGAGCACGAGCTGGTCGGCGGGGAGTGCTCCTACTGGGCGTGCATGCCGTCGAAGGCCCTGCTGCGGCCGGGCGCGGTGCTCGCCGCGGCGCGGGCGGTGCCGGGCGCCGCCGAGCTGGTCCAGGGCACGCTCGACCCCGCCGCCGTGCTGGCCCGGCGCGACGAGTTCACCTCGCACTGGGACGACCACTCCCAGGTGGAGTGGCTGGACTCCGCCGGCATCGCGCTGCTGCGCGGCACCGCGCGGTTCACGGGCCCCAAGGAGCTGCTCGTCGAGAGCGAGGACGGCGACACCCGGGTCATCGCGCGGCACGCGGTGATCGTGTCCACCGGCAGCGAGCCGACGGTGCCCAGCATCCCCGGCCTGGCCGAGGCGCAGCCCTGGACCTCGCGCGAGGCGACCGCGGTCAAGGACGTGCCGTCGAGCCTGGTGGTCCTGGGCGGGGGCGTGGTCGGCGTCGAGATGGCGGTCGCCTACCGCGACCTGGGGGCCGAGGTCACGCTGCTCGTCCGCGGGGACCGGCTGCTCGACAAGGCCGAGCCGTTCGCCGCCGAGGAGGTGGCGGCAGGGCTGCGCGAGCTGGGCGTCGACCTGCGGTTCGGGACGAGCGCCACGCGGGTGGACCGCGACGAGCGCGGGGTGCACCTCACGGTCGAGGGCCCGCAGGGCGCCGACGAGCTGCACGCCGACGAGGTGCTCGTGGCCACCGGCCGGCGGCCGCGGACCACCGACCTCGGGCTGGACGTGATCGGGCTGGAGCCCGGCGCGCCGGTGGCCGTCGACGACGCCCTGCAGGCGACCGGGGTCCCGGACGGCTGGCTGTTCGCCGTCGGCGACGTCACGGGGCGCACCGCCACCACGCACCAGGGCAAGTACGACGCCCGGGTCGTGGGCGACGTCGTGGCCGCACGGTTCTCCGCGGACGTCGCGGAGCCGGGGGAGGGTGCCGCCGACGCCCGCGCCGCGGAGCGGGACGCCGGCGCCTTCAGCCGGTACCGGGCGTCCGCCGACCACGTGGCGGTGCCGCAGGTCGTGTTCACCCGGCCGGAGGTCGCCTGGGTCGGGCTGGCCGAGCAGCAGGCGCGCGACGCCGGCCTGCGGGTCCGGGCGGTGTCCTACCCGATCGGGTCCGTGGCGGGCGCGTCGGTCGCGGCCGACGGGTACTCCGGCACGGCCCAGGTCGTGATCGACGAGGACCGGGGCGTCCTCGTGGGGGCGACGTTCACCGGGCCCGACGCCGCGGAGCTGCTGCAGGCCGCGACGATCGCGGTGACGGGGGAGGTGCCGCTCGACCGGCTGTGGCACGCCGTCCCGGCGTACCCGACGGTCAGCGAGGTCTGGTTGCGGCTGCTGGAGACCGCCGGGCTCTGAGGGCCGGCGGCGGGGGCCGCGCACGACGCGAGGGGCGGGACCGTGCGGTCCCGCCCCTCGCGTCGTCGGTCGGGCAGGGTCAGCTCGCGAGCGAGCCGTCGCTCGACAGCACCAGGCCGATCGAGGCCTCGCCCTGGCGCACGGCGTCGCCGATCAGGCCGAAGTCGTAGCTCTTGAACTCGCTCACGGTGATCCCGTAGGTGTCCTCGAGCCCGATCTGGCAGAACGGCCGCTCCGGGCACTCCGCCGGGCCGGCGAGCACCACGCCGCCGGCGCAGGCCTCGGCCAGGTCGGAGAGGGTCGTCACGCCGTGCTCGTCGGCGAACTCGGAGGTCACGGCGAACGCGTTCTGGTCCTGGGCCTCCGACACCGCGCCGAAGGTCAGGCCCGCGGCGGTGCCCAGCTCGGTCAGGGCGGCCACGGTGTCGTCCGGGTCCCCGCTCGCGACCGGCTCGGCGTCCGCGCCGTTCGCGGACGTGTTGAGGAACTCCGCCAGCGTCGCGGCGTACTCCGGGGTGAGCGTGATCTGACCGCTCTGCAGGGCCGGGAGGTAGGTCTCGCGGTTGCCGATGGTCTGGACCTCGGCCGTGTAGCCGGCGGACCGCAGGACGTCGGCGTAGATCTCGGACAGCGTGGCGCTCTCCGAGAAGTTCGCGGCGCCGATGACGACGCTCTTGCCGCTGCCCGCGGCCGCGTCGCTCGCGGCCAGGCCCTCGTCCTCGACGAACTGCTGCGCCGCCTCGGTCGAGGTCTGCCGCTCGATGTCGACGGCCTTGTTCAGCTGGATCAGCTTGTCGGTGTCGAGCGCCGCGGACACGGTGTCGAGCAGCGGGATCAGGTTCGGGTCCGCCTGCGCCGCCGCGGCGTTCACCGCGGGGATGACGTTGTCGGCGTTCTGCAGGCCCTGGTCGTCCTCGAGCACGACCAGCTGGTCGCCCGCGACGGGCTCGCAGACCGTGCCGCCGGAGCCGCCCGCGGAGGTCTCGGCGGTGCCGCCGCCGGAGCCCGGGTCGCCGCAGGCCGCGAGCAGGAGGAGCAGGCCGGCCGCTGCGGCGGGGAGAGTGGTGCGACGTGCGTTCATGTGCGGGTCCTCTGGTCTCGGGTGGGCACACGGTGTGCGGTGCGGCTGGGGCACCGGACGGGTGGGTCGGTGGGCGTCGGGTGGCCGTCGATCATTCGACCGAGGTCGTCCGGGTGCGGCAACCGCTGCGGGCGGTCGTCGCGGTCACGATCGGGTCACGGTCTGCTGGTCGGGGTGGCGTCGGCGGCCGCGGGGGCCGGGGCGGGCTCGGAGGCGGCGCGGGGCCGGCGACGGCGAAGGCGGCCCGAGGTGGCGCGCATCGGGGCCGGTGTGAGCGCGTGCTGCACCGCGGCGAGCACGCCCTCGACGACGAGGCACAGCCCGGCGACGAGCAGGGCGCCGGCCACCACCTGGCCGTACCGCTGCAGGGCCATGCCCTGGACGATGATCGACCCGAGGCTCGAGCCGCCGACGAGCGCCGCGAGCGGCACCGTGGCGAGCACCTGGGTCGTGGCCGTGCGCAGGCCCGCGCCGACGAGCGGCAGCGCGAGCGGCAGCTCCACCAGCGCGAGCGAGCGGCCGCCCGACATCCCCACGCCGCGCGCGGCGTCCCGGACGTCCGCGTCCACCTCCATGAGGCCCGTGAACGTGTTGCTGAGGATCGGCGGGACCGCGAAGACCGCGACCGCGAGGACGGTGGCCGTCGCCCCGAACAGGCCGGTCGAGGCGAAGATCGTCAGCAGCGCGAACGTCGGCAGCGCGCGCGACGTGTTGGCCGCGACCACCGTGACGACGCCGCCGCGGCGCCGGTGGCCGAGCCACACGCCGAGCGGCAGCGCGACGAGCGCCGCGAGCAGCACGGCGAGCGCGCTGATCCGCAGGTGGTCGGCGCCCAGCGCGAGCACGCCGTCGCGCCCGGTCCAGTTGAGCGGGTCGTTCAGCCAGGTGAAGGCGTCCTGCAGCACGTCCACGGCTCAGGCCTCCCGTCCGCGCCGGGCCCACGGCGTCACCGCGCGGCCGACCAGCCAGAGCAGCAGGTCGAGCACGAGCGCCAGCGCGAGGCAGAGCAGCGTCGCCGTGAGGATCTCGGCGTGGTACTTGTTGTTCCGGAAGCCGCGGAACATGAGCTGGCCGAGGCCGCCGTAGCCGACGACGACGCCGACGGTCACGAGCGCCACCGTGGTGACGGTCGCGAGCCGGACGCCGGCGATGATCGCGGGCACCGCGTTGGGCAGCTCGACGGTCAGCAGCAGGCGCAGCCGGCCGTAGCCGAGGCCGCGCGCGGCGTCCCGGACGCTCTCGTCCACGCCGCCCAGGCCGACCAGCACGTTGCGCACCAGCACGAGCAGTGCGTACACCACCAGGCCGATCAGCACCGGCGTCCGCCCGATCCCGGTCCACGGCACGAGCACCGTGAACAGCGCGAGCGACGGGATCGTGTAGAGCACGCTGCTGGTGCCGACGATCGGGGCGGCGAGCCGCGGGCGCAGGTGCGCGAGCATCCCGAGCGGAACGGCGATCGCGCACGCGATGAGCACCGCCTGCACCGTGAGGCTCGCGTGCTGCTCCAGCGCGCGGGAGATGTCGCCCCAGTTCCGCTGGACGTAGTCCCACGACAGCCAGGGGTTGGCCGCGGGGTCGCCGGCGGCCGCCGCGACGTGGGCGGCGGTCGTCCCCGGGGTCTCGAGGCTGGTCACCGGCCCGACGCTACCGGGCACCCCCGACACGCGCCCGGTCGGGCGGCTGTCGGTGGGCGCGGGTACGGTCGTCGGCATGGCCACCGCGATCGCGTTCGACCACGTCCGCAAGGCGTACGCCGACGGCACCGTCGCGGTGGGCGACCTGTCGCTCGACGTGCAGGAGCACGAGCTGCTCGCGCTCGTGGGGCCCTCCGGCTGCGGCAAGTCGACGACGCTGCGGATGGCGAACCGCCTGGTCGAGCCCACCTCGGGCCGGATCTTCCTCGACGGCGACGACGTCACCGACGTGGACGCCGTCGCCCTGCGCCGCCGCATCGGCTACGTCATCCAGAACGTCGGGCTGTTCCCGCACCGCACCGTCGAGCAGAACGTCGGCACGGTGCCGCGGCTGCTGGGCTGGGACAAGCGGCGCACCCGGGCCCGCACGGCCGAGCTGCTGGAGCTCGTCGGCCTCGCGCCGGACCGGTACGCCCGGCGCTACCCGCACGAGCTGTCCGGCGGCGAGCGGCAGCGCGTCGGCGTCGCCCGCGCCCTCGCGACGGACCCGCCGGTGCTGCTGATGGACGAGCCGTTCGGCGCGGTCGACCCCGTCGGCCGCCGCCGCCTGCAGGCCGAGTTCCGCCGGATCAAGGACGAGCTCGGGACCACCGTGATGCTCGTCACCCACGACGTCGACGAGGCGGTGCGGCTGGCGGACCGGGTGGCGGTGCTCAGCCGCGGCGGGCACCTCGAGCAGCTGTCCGACCCGGTGCGGCTGCTCGCCGCTCCCGCCAGCCCGGCCGTCGCCGACCTGGTCGGCACGGGCGCGGCGGTCCGGCTGCTCGCGCTGGGTCGCGTCGAGCGGCGCGACCTCGGCCCGGTGACCGGCGCCGGCCCCGCCTCCGCGAACGGCCGCACCCGGGCGGCGGCGCTCCACGTGGGCGACCCGCTCGACACCGCGTTCGCCGCGCTGGCGGCCGAGCCGACGGGCCGCGTCCCG
Source organism: Cellulomonas sp. PS-H5 (assembly GCF_019265565.1). Lineage (NCBI taxonomy): Bacteria > Bacillati > Actinomycetota > Actinomycetes > Micrococcales > Cellulomonadaceae > Cellulomonas > Cellulomonas sp. PS-H5. Next base: position 23,994 of record NZ_JAHVCI010000010.1, on the reverse strand, counting down.
GTGCACGAGGGGGAGCAGGTCGTCGGGGAGCTCGACGCGCCCGGCGTGCTCGCCGCGCTGCAGCGGCTGGTCGACGGGGCGCAGGACGCGGTCCCGAGCCCGGCCGCCGGGGAGCCCGAGCCGTCCGCCGGAGCGCGTGGGTAGTCTGCCCAGGGTGACCACTCGCCTCGCCCTCGCCACCTGCGCCGCCCTGCCGGACCTCGACCCCGACGACGCGCCCCTCGTGACGGCGCTGCGGGACCGCGGCCTGGAGGTCGAGACGCCCGTCTGGAACGCCGCCGACGTCGACTGGTCGTCGTACGACGCCGTCGTGGTCCGCTCCACCTGGGACTACACCGAGCACCCGCGCGACTTCCGCTGGTGGACCCAGCGTGTCGCCCAGGCGTCCCGGCTCATCAACCCGGCCCAGGCGCTCACCTGGAACATCGACAAGATCTACCAGCGCGCGATGGAGGCCGTCGGCCTGCCGATCGTCCCGACGATCTGGATGGACCCGGCCCGCAACTTCAACGCCCGCGCGATCCACACCCGGTTCCCGGCCTTCGGCGAGTTCGTGATCAAGCCCACGATCAGCGCCGGCTCCCGCGACACCGGCCGGTACGCCGCCGACGAGACGCCGTCCCGCGCGCTCGCGATCCAGCACGTGAAGCACCTGCTCGACGACGGCCGGCACGTCATGGTGCAGCGCTACCTCAAGCAGGTCGACACCGTCGGCGAGACGGCGCTGGTCTACTTCGACGGCGAGCTGTCGCACGCGGTCCGCAAGGCGCCGCTGCTGGAGGGCCCGTACCGCGCGGGCGACACCGACGGCGTCCTCTACAAGGAGGAGGTCATGACCCCGCGCGACGCCTCGGAGGCGGAGCTCGCCCTCGGGCAGCGGGTCGTCGACGCCCTCCCGCAGCTGCTGCCCGGCCTCGAGCAGCCGCTCGCGTACACCCGGGTCGACCTGATCCCGGACGACGAGGGCAACCCGGTGGTCCTGGAGCTCGAGCTGATCGAGCCGAGCTTCTTCTTCGCGCAGGCGCCGGAGGCGGTCGACCGCTTCGCGGACGCGATCCTGCGCCGCCTCTGACGCGGCGCGAGGCGCGAGGTCGTCGGTTGCGCCCGAGGTCGTCGGTTCCGCCGCCCCCGCGGTGGCCGGAACCGACGACCTCGGCGCGCCGAGGTTGCAGCAACGGCGAAGGGCGCCGCTCCCGGGGGAGCGGCGCCCTTCGCGCTGGGGTGGCTAACGGGACTTGAACCCGCGACCTCCTGGACCACAACCAGGCGCTCTACCACCTGAGCTATAGCCACCACGACCCCGGAGCTCCGGGGCCGTCGACAAGCATACCGGGTGTTCGAGGGTCCTCAGGACGTGGCGGTCGTGCCGCGGTGCGCGGCGGCCACGGAGGTGGCCTCGATCTGCGTCGCGATCGCCTTCGCGGCCTTGGAGTCCGGGCCGGGCTGGGGGACCAGGAGCGCCGCGCGGTAGTACCGCAGCTCGTCGATGCTCTCCAGGATGTCGGCGAGCGCGCGGTGCCCGCCGTTCTTCTTCGGGGAGGAGAAGTAGACCCGCGGGTACCAGCGGCGCGCGAGCTCCTTGATCGAGGAGACGTCGATGATCCGGTAGTGCAGGTGGCCGACCAGCTCGGGCATGTCCCGGTCGAGGAACACCTTGTCGGTGCCGACCGAGTTGCCTGCGAGCGGGGCCTTGCCGGCCTCGGGCACGTGCTCGCGGATGTACGCGAGCACCTGGGCCTGGGCGTCCTCGAGCGTGGTGCCGGTGGCGAGCGCGTCGAGCAGGCCGGAGCTGGTGTGCATGTCGCGGACGAAGTCGCCCATCTGCGCCAGGGACTCGGCGGGCGGCGCGATGATGACGTCGACGCCCTCGCCGAGGACGTTGAGCTCGGAGTCGGTGACGACGGCAGCGACCTCGACGAGCGCGTCCTGGACGCTGTCCAGGCCGGTCATCTCGCAGTCGATCCAGACGATCCGGTCGGCCTTGCCGTTGCCGTTGTTCAGGGTGCTCACCCGCTCAGGGTACGGGTGAGCCCGCCGGACGGGGTGTCCGACGGGCTCACCGGGTCGTGCGGGCGGCGCGGCGGCCGCCGGAGCCGGCCACGGGGGCGTCCCGGGTCAGCGGATGGCGGCGACCGTGGTGGTCGCCGGCAGCAGGGCCCGCAGGCGCGGCTGCCGGCGCGGTTCCGGCGGTCGACCGCGGGTCTCGGCGCCGGGTCTGCGCTCGGCGCGCCGGGCGGCGTGCCGGGACAGCAGGCGGGCGGTCTCGATGCGCTCGCGGTGGTCGGCCTGGATCAGGTCGAACGTCAGCGTGGGGTGCATGGTGGGTGGGTCCTTCGAACGTTCCGGGAGGGGCCTGGCCGGGCCCCGGGACTCACCGCGCGGTGAGCAGAACGCTCCCACCCCCACCCTCCGCGGGTCACGCGTTTATCGGACGTCGAGGTCGAGGGTTCGCCCGCCCGGAGCCGCCTGGAACCCTCGACCTCGGCGGAAACCCTCGACCTCGGCGTCAGCCCACCGGCATGGCGCGGGAGAGGAACGCCGCGACGTCCGCCAGGACGCGGGCGTCGATGCCGTGGGCCAGGCCGGCGTACTCGCGGTGCTCCAGGGCCGCGTGCGTCGCGAGCCACGCGGCCGTCCTCGTCGTGGCCGCGCGCGGGATCACCGGGTCCACGTCCCCGTGGCCGAGCAGCACCGGCACCCGCGGGTCCCGGGCGGCCAGCGCCGCGTCGCCCGGCTCCTCGGCGTCGAGCGCGAACCCCGACAGCACGACCGCCGCCGCGAACCGGTCGGGCCGCGCGCGCAGCAGCTGCGTCGCCATCAGCCCGCCCTGGGAGAACCCGAGCAGCGCGACCGGCCGGGCCCCGACCCGCGCGTCCGCGTCGAGCCAGGCCAGCAGAGCGTCGGCGGCCGCCCGGACGCGCGCCGGGTCCGGGTGCCCCGGGGTCGCCAGCGGCGCCCAGGCGAACCCGGGCCCGCCGACCAGCGGCCCGCGCGGCGCGGCCAGCGCGATCCCGCCAGGCAGGTGCGGGGCCAGGCCGAGCAGGTCGCCCTCGTGCGAGCCGTAGCCGTGCAGCAGCACGAGCAGCGGCGCGTCCGGCCCCGGGGCGGCGCCGGGGGTGTGCGCCCACCGGGCCGCCGCGGGGTCGACCGCGAGCGCGTCGTCGATCACGCTCAGCGCTCCAGGGCGAAGCCGGACGTCCAGGACGTCTTCTCGCCGGCGGCCAGCGTCATCTGCAGGAAGCCGAGCGCCTCGAGCTCGTGCGCCCGCTTCAGCGAGCCCGCGTCGACGGCGCGCAGGCCGCCGCCCTCGACGACCCCGGCCAGCGCGGCCTTGGCGTCCGCGTCGTCGCCCGCGATCAGCACGGTCGTCGGCAGGGAGCCGACCGTGCCGGAGGCCAGCGTCGCCGCGAAGTTGGTGCTGAACGCCTTGAGCACGCGGGCCTGGGGCAGGAGCGCGGCGAGCTCGGCGGTCGCGGACGAGTCGGCGGGGACGACCAGCGAGTCGAAGGTCGCGAAGTCGACGGGGTTGGTGGTCTCGACGACCACGCGGCCCGCGAAGCCGTCGGGGTACTGCGCCGCCACCTCGGCCAGCGCCGGGTAGGGGAGGGCGAGCACGACGACCTCGCCGGTGACGGCGTCGCCCACGGTGCCGGCGGTCACGGCCGGGTCCACGGCGGCGGCCTTGGCGGCGTCGCGCGCGAGCACCTGCACGTCGGCGCCGGCCTTCAGCGCCAGGCGCGCCACCGCGCCGCCGATGTTGCCCGCCCCGATGATGGTCACGCTGGTCATGTCTGCTCCTCGATGGCTCGCTCCGCGGCAACCGACATGTTGTCGCTTCAACCAACGTACGACTTTCAGGTTGAAGCGTCAACCATTCGCTAGGATGTCCGTCATGACCGACGACACCCGCTGGCTCAGCGCGCGCGAGCTGCAGGCCTGGATGCGCCTGGAGGCCGTCGCGGAGCTGCTGCCCGCCGCGCTCGACCACCAGCTGCAGCGCGACGCCGACCTGTCGCACTACGACTACCTGGTGCTCGCCAAGCTGTCCGAGGCGCCCGACCGCACGCTCCGGATGAGCGGGCTCGCGGCCAGCACCAACGCCACGCTGCCGCGGCTGTCGCACGTCGCCGCCCGGCTCGAGGCGCGCGGGTTCCTCACCCGCACCCGCGACGAGGGGGACCGGCGCGCGACGCTCGCCACGCTCACCGAGGAGGGCTGGCGGAAGGTCGTCGCCACGGCGCCGTCGCACGTGGGGGAGGTGCGCCGGCTGGTCGTGGACCGGCTGACGGCGGAGCAGGTCGAGCAGCTCGACGCCATCGCGCTCGCGGTCCTCGGCGCCCTGGACCCGGAGAACCGGCTCCAGGCGCAGAACCCGGTCGTCGACCCCGCGGACGCCTGCGGCAACGAGGCGGGCTGACCCGGCGCCCGGCGGCTGTGCGGCGCGCGACGGGCCGGCTGGTCCCCACCTGATTCTCGCGCCGTCGCCCGATCGATCGGTGGTCGGCGCGAGGATCGGGTGGGGTTCAGGCGCGGGGTGCCTCCGGCGCCCCGCGGTGGTCAGGCCGCCGGCGCCCCCCGGCGGGCGGCAGCGGCGGCCGCCGCGGCGCGGCGCTCGGCAGCGCGACGGGCCCGGCGTTCGCGGAACGCGTGCCAGTACCGCAGCACCAGCGCCTTGAGCCGGTGGTTGAACCGCTGGATCACGGCGAACTCGGTCCCGAGGATGCCCAGCCCGAGGAAGATCGCGAGCCAGCCCGGCCCGGGCAGCACGAGCATCGCGATGCCCGCGAGGACGACGGTCACCCCGACCACCGTCACGACCACCTTGTAGGTCAGCCGCAGCCACGGCCGGCTGTCCAGCCGCGCGCGCAGCCGGGCCAGGGCGCGGTGCGCCCCGGTGTCGGTGCGCTCGCCCGCGGCGATCTCGGCGGCGAGGCCCTCGGCGGGCGCGGGCCCGTCGACGGGGCCGGCGGGGGTCGGTGACGTCATGCCAGCAGAGACGACCGGGCCGCCCGGTTTGTTCCCGGCGGCGCGGGTGAGCCCTCGGGCGGCGCGGCCGCGCCCCCGGCGGTCAGGCGTCCGCGCCGCCCGCGGCGCTCCCGCCGACCCCGCCCGCGCCCAGCAGCGACGGCCGCGGGTCCAGCACCGCGGAGACCAGCGCCTCGATCGCGAACGCGCTCGCCTCGGCGAGCTCCACGTCGTCCCGGGCCAGCAGCCACTGCACCTGCAGCCCGTCCATCACCGCCAGGATCGACGCGGCGGCGCGGTCGACCGTCTCGGGCACGGTGACCCCGCGCTCGGCGCAGACGTCCTCGAACGCGTCGCGGAGGTCCTGGCGCAGCGTGCGGTACCGCTCCTCGAAGTACGCCCGCCCGGGGTGGCCGTCGGTCACCGACTCCGCGGACAGCACCGCGTACGCCTGGACGATGCCGTGGCGGCTCTCGTTGGCGAACGCGGTGCGCACGAGGTGCCGGAACCGGTCCAGCCCGTCCGGCATCCGCTGGTCCTGCAGCCCCTCGACGTCGGTGCGGTCGCGGTACTTGAGGACCTCCACGAGCAGCTGGTCCTTGGACCCGAAGTGGTGCAGGATCCCGGCGTGCGTCATGCCGACCTGGTCGGCGATCTCGGTGAGCGGGCCCCGGTTGTACCCCTTCGCGCCGAAGGTGGCGGTGGCGGCACGCAGGATCTCGGTGCGCTTGGCCAGGGTCTCCGGCCGGGCCCGCGGGACGTGCCTCGTGGTGCTCATCCGTTCCTCGCATCCTCGTGTCGCGCCCCTCGACGCGCGGCCAACCCTAGTGGCGCCGACCGCGGCCCCGACCCCCCGGGTCACGACTTGGTCACGGCTCCAGCAGAGGGCTGGAAAGAACTTACTGACAGTGTAGTAACGTTCCGGCCAGCGCGATCGCGACGACGCGGCGCGACCTCACAGGTGCCCGTGCGGGCGCCTCGTTTCGAAGGAGAAACCATGAGGGTGAAGTTCCCGGTGATCGCGCTCGGCCTGGCCGCCGCGCTGGCGCTGACGGCCTGCTCCGGAGAGTCGGGGGGCGGGGAGAGCAGCTCGACCGGCGGGGGCGGTGCCGCGCTGACCATCGCGAAGCCGGACGGCGCCATCACCACCGAGTCGAACAACCCGTTCCTCGGGGACAGCTCGGCCAGCATGTACGGCTACCGCTACGCCATGTTCGAGACCATGGCGCTGGTCAACACCGCGGACCCGACCGTCGTCACCCCGCGGCTCGCCTCGAGCGTGGAGTGGAACGCGGACTACACCGAGCTCACGGTCACCGCGCGCGAGGGGGTCACCTGGCAGGACGGCGAGCCGTTCACCATCGACGACATCGTCGGCACGTTCGACATGTACCTCGACGGCCGGCTCACCGACACCGCCGCGCTGGACTACCTGGGCGCCGAGGTCGACGGCGACTCGGCGACGCTGAAGTTCGGCAACTCCAAGTTCGTCAAGCGGGGCACGGTGCTGCACGTCCCGATCGTCCCGAAGCACATCTGGGACACCCTCGACGACCCCTCGACCGCGGCCCTGACGGGGGAGGGCGAGGCCATCGGGACCGGCCCCTACGTCCTGTCCAGCTGGTCGACGGAGTCCGTGACCCTCACGGCCAACCCGGACTACTGGGACGGCGAGCTGGCGGTCCCCGAGCTGCACTACGTCTCGTACGGCGACAACTCCGCGCTGGCCACGGCCCTGACCACCGGCGAGGCGGACTGGGCGCAGGCGTTCCTGCCGCAGGTCCAGGAGACCTTCCTCGACAAGGACCCGGCGAACCGCTATCGGGTCACCCCGACCGCCGGCGCGGGGACGCTGTTCCTCAACCTCACCCGCAAGCCGTTCGACGACGTCGCGCTGCGCGAGGCGCTCGCGTGGACCATCGACCGCGACGCCTACGTCGAGATCGCCCGCGAGGGCGCGTCGGCCGTCGTCGACTCGGTGACCGGCCTCGGCCCGTCGCTGGAGCCGGACGTCGTCGACGAGTTCGCGGGGGAGACCTACGAGGTCGACCTCGACAAGGCGGAGTCCATCCTGGAGGACGCCGGCTACACGGGCGTCGGCGACAAGCTGGTGGACCCGGACGGCGAGCCGGTGACCTTCTCGATCTCGGTCCCCGCGGGGTGGACCGACTGGAACACCGAGCAGGCGCTGATCTCCGAGCAGCTGAAGGAGCTCGGCATCGAGGTCACGATCGACCAGCCCGACTGGGGCGGCTGGGACGAGGCCCGCAAGACGGGCAACTTCGACGCGATCATCCACTGGCTCGACGGCGAGGGCGCCTGGGGCGTCTACGACTCGATCATGGGGACCCGCTGGATCACGACCGACGACGCCGGCGTCGAGAACGCCGACTTCAACTTCGGGCGGTACAGCAACCCGGAGGTCGACGCGGCGCTGAACACCTACGCGAGCACCGACAACGACGCCGACCGCGCCGCCGCGATGACCACGCTGCAGCAGGCGTTCGTCCGGGACGTCCCCGCGATCCCGCTGGGCTCGCACCCGCTGCTGGGCCTGTTCAACGAGCGCAGCTACACCGGCTGGCCGACCGAGGACGACATGTACGCCTCGGCCGACCCGACGCAGCCCGAGGTCGCCCTCGTCCTGAGCACCCTCGAGCCCACCGAGTGACCCCGTGCCAGGGGGCGGCCCTCGGCCGCCCCCTGGCACCCCCACGCAAGGAGACCCCCCAGATGAGCGACCCCCTCCTGTCGGTGAGGGACTTCTCGGTCCGGTACGAGACCGCCGCACCCGTGGACGCGGTCAGGGACGTGTCCCTCACCGTGCACCGGGGCGAGGTCCTCGGGCTCGCCGGCGAGTCCGGCTGCGGCAAGACCACCCTCGCCTACGGCGTCCAGCGCCTGCTCAAGCCCCCGGCCGTGATCCCCGGCGGGTCCGTCACCTGGCACGACGCCGACGGCACCGACACCGACCTCCTCGCCCTCGACGCCGCCGCGCTGCGCGCGTTCCGGTGGGACAAGATCTCGATGGTGTTCCAGGGCGCGATGAGCGCCCTGAACCCGGTGGCGACGGTCGGCGCCCAGCTCGCCGACGTCTTCGAGGTGCACCGCCCCGCGATGTCCCGGGCCGGGCGCACCGCCGCGGTCGCCGAGCTGCTCGAGATCGTCAAGGTCGGCGCGGCCCGCAGCAGGAGCTACCCGCACGAGCTGTCCGGCGGGATGCGCCAGCGCATCATGATCGCGATGGCGCTCGCGCTGCGCCCGCAGCTCGTCGTCATGGACGAGCCGACGACGGCGCTGGACGTGCTCGTGCAGCGGGAGATCCTGCGGGAGATCACGAGCCTGCGCGAGGCGTTCGGGTTCTCGGTCGTCTTCATCACCCACGACCTGCCGCTGCTGCTCGAGATCTCCGACCGCATCGCGATCATGCGGGCCGGGCAGATCGTCGAGCTCGACACGGCGGCGAACATCTGGTTCCGGCCGCAGCACGACTACACGAAGACCCTGCTGTCGTCGTTCCCCCGGCTGACGGCCGAGCGGGCGGTGAACCGATGACCTCGATCGACGTCCAGGGCGTCTCGAAGACCTACCGCGTCCGCGGCGCGGGATCCATCGACGCGCTGTCCGACGTGTCGTTCACGCTGTCGAGCGGGCAGACCATCGGCATGGTGGGCCAGTCCGGCTCCGGCAAGTCGACCGTCGCCAAGATCCTGACCCAGATGGAGCGGCCCACCAGCGGCCGGGTGCTCCTCGACGGCCGGCCGGTCCCGACCCGGGGCGCGGCGTTGCGCGCCTACCGCCAGCGGCTGCGGATGGTGTTCCAGGACCCGTTCGCGTCGCTGAACCCGTACCACTCGATCCGGCACCACGTGGAGCGCCCGCTCGCGCTGTCCGGGGTCGTCCCGCCCGACCAGGTCGACGCCGAGGTGCACCGCCTGCTGGACAAGGTCCAGCTCGACGCCGCGGTCGTCGACCGCCGGCCGCACGAGCTGTCCGGCGGCCAGCGGCAGCGGGTCGCGATCGCCCGGGCCCTGGCCCCGCGCCCGGCCCTGCTCGTCGCGGACGAGCCCGTCTCGATGCTCGACGTGTCCCTGCGGATGGGGGTGCTGTCCCTGCTGTCCGACATCCAGGCCGAGGACGGCCTCGGGGTGCTCTACATCACCCACGACCTCGCCACGGCGCGGTACTTCTCGGACGAGATCATCGTGCTCAACCAGGGGCGGATCGTCGAGCACGGCTCGGCCGACGACGTCATCCTGCGCCCGCAGCACCCGTACACCCGGGAGCTCCGCGAGGCGTCCCCCGACCCCGAGCGCTTCTTCGTCGACAGCGCCGGAGGTGCGCGATGACCACGACCACCAGCCCGCAGACCGACGTGGTCGCCGACGGGACGACCGCGACCCGCGCGGAGCGGTCCCGGCCCCGGGTCCCCTGGCGGTTCATCGGCCGGCGCGTCGCGTTCTACCTGTTCACCCTCTGGGCCGCGATCACCATCAACTTCTTCGTGCCCCGCCTGATGAAGGGCGACGCGGTCGACAACTACCTCGCCCGCAACCGCGGGATGTCCCCGGAGGCGGCCGACGCGCTGCGCGCCCTGCTCGGCCTGGACTCCGACCGGTCGCTGTGGCAGCAGTACGTCGACTACCTCGGGATGCTCGCCCGCGGCGACCTCGGCATCGCGATCACCCACGGCCTGCAGCCGGTCGGCCAGGTCATCGCGAACGCGCTGCCGTGGACCGTGGGCCTGATCGGGCTGGCGACCGTGATCTCGTTCCTGATCGGCACGGTCGGGGGCGCGGTCGTCGGCTGGCGCCGCGGGTCGCGCCTGGACGCCCTCATCCCGGTCACGACCTTCCTGTCGACCGTCCCGTACTTCTGGATCGGGCTGATGGCGATCTCGGTCTTCGCCGTCACGCTCGGCTGGTTCCCCATCGGCAAGGCGTACGGGATCGGCACCACGCCGGGCCTGTCGCTGGAGTTCGCCGGCCAGGTGATCAGGCACGGGACGCTGCCGCTGGCCACGATCGTCGTCGCCTCGCTCGGCGGCTGGATGCTCGGGATGCGCAACATGATGCTCACGGTCCTCGACGAGGACTACGTCACCGTGGCGCAGGCCAAGGGCATGCCGAACCGGCGGGTCCTGTGGCGCTACGCCGCGCGCAACGCCGTCCTGCCGCAGATCCAGTCGTTCGCCCTGTCGATCGGCTTCATCGTCGGCGGCGCGATCATCGTCGAGCAGGTCTTCTCCTACCCGGGCGTCGGCAAGATGCTCCTCGACGCCACCAACGCCAAGGACTACGCGCTCATGCAGGGCGGTTTCCTGGTGATCGTGCTGGCCGTCCTGATCGCCAACATCCTGGCGGACGTCGCCTACGCGGTCCTCGATCCCCGTACCCGCCAGTCGGAGGCCTGAGAGATGACGACCACCCAGCTCACCCCGCGGGGCCGCGGCGCCCGGCTCGGCGCGTCGTTCGCGATGTTCCGCAACGCCAAGTCGCTGACCGGCCTGTCGATCCTCGCGGTGTTCGTGCTCGTCGCGGTCTTCGCCGACCAGCTCGCCCCGTTCTCCCCGACGCAGATCGACGCGACCGCCCGGCTGCAGCCGCCGAGCGGCACGCACTGGTTCGGCACCACCCACCTCGGCGAGGACGTCCTCAGCCAGGTCATCTACGGCACCCGCGGCGTGGTCGTCGTCGGCGCGCTGACCTCGCTCATCTCGATGGCGATCGCCCTGGTCGTCGGCGTCCTCGCCGGCTACCTGCCCGGGTGGCGGTCCGAGGCGCTGTCCGCCCTGGCGAACGTCTTCCTCGTCATCCCCGGCATCCCGATCCTCATCATCATCGCCTCGCGGTTCACCAACCCGCCGCTGTGGGTCGTCGCCGCGATCCTCGGCATCCTGGGCTGGGGGTGGGGCGCGCGGGTGCTGCGGGCCCAGACGATGTCGCTGCGCAACCGCGACTTCGTGCAGGCCGCGAAGCTCAACGGCGAGCCGCTGCGCCGGATCATCGGGGTCGAGATGCTGCCGAACCTCACCGCCCTGATCGCCTCGTCGTTCGTCGGGTCGGTCACGGCGGCGATCCTCGGCCTGACCACCCTGTCCTACATCGGCGTCATCCCGGTCAACGCATACAACTGGGGCACCATCCTGAACTGGGCCTCGGCCCAGGGCGCCTTCACCCAGAACCAGTGGTGGTGGTTCCTGCCGCCCGGGCTCTGCATCGCGGCGATCGGCGTCGCCCTGGCACTGTTGAACTTCGGCATCGACGAGTACATCAACCCCCGGCTGCGTTCGGCCGGAGAGCTGGCCCGCGCCATGCGGCGCAAGGGCCTCGACACCACCGACGGCGTCACCGCCGTCACCTCGCACACGACGCAAGGATCGACCACCTCATGAACCCCACGTCCCTCGACGTCCGCTACCTCGACGCCAGCCTCCCCGTCGCCGACCGCGTGCAGGACCTGCTCGCGCGGATGACCGTCGAGGAGAAGGTCGGGCAGATGCTCCAGCTCGACGCCCGGGGCGACTACGTGGACGACATCCTGCACAAGCACGTGGGGTCGATCCTGCACGCGTCGCCCGAGCGGCTCGCGCACGCCCACGACCTGACGGCCGAGACCCGGCTGCGCATCCCGCTGCTGGTCGGCGAGGACTGCATCCACGGGCACTCGTTCTTCGTCGGGTCGACGATCTTCCCGACCCAGCTCGGCATGGCGGCGTCCTGGGACGTCGACCTCGTCGAGCAGGTCGCCCGGGTCACCGCCCGCGAGGTCGCCACCACCGGCGTGCACTGGACGTTCAGCCCGGTGCTCTGCATCGCCCGCGACCTGCGCTGGGGCCGCGTGGACGAGACGTTCGGCGAGGACCCGTTCCTCATCGGCGAGCTCGCCTCCGCGATGGTCCGCGGCTACCAGGGCACCGGCCTCGACGACCCGACGGCGATCCTCGCGACCGCCAAGCACTTCGCCGGGTACTCCGAGACCCAGGGCGGGCGCGACGCGTCCGAGGCGGACATCTCCCGGCGCAAGCTGCGGTCCTGGTTCCTGCCGCCGTTCGAGCGGGTGGCCCGGGAGGGCTGCGCGACCTTCATGCTCGGCTACCAGACGATGGACGGCGTGCCGATCACGGTCAACGACTGGCTGCTGAACGACGTGCTCCGCGGCGAGTGGGGCTACACCGGCACCCTCATCACCGACTGGGACAACGTCGGCCGCATGGTCTGGGAGCAGAAGGTGCAGCCCGACTACGCGCACGCCGCGGCCGCGGCGGTGAAGGCCGGCAACGACATGGTGATGACGACGCCGGGCTTCTTCGCCGGCGCGCTCGAGGCCATCGAGTCCGGCCTGCTCGCCGAGGCCGAGCTCGACGCCGCCGTGAGCCGCATCCTCACGCTGAAGTTCCGGCTGGGGCTGTTCGAGGACCCGCGCCGGCCGTCCGCCTCGGCGCAGGCGACCGTCGTGGGTGCGGCGGAGCACGCGGACCTCAACCTGGACGTCGCGCGGCGCTCGCTGGTGCTGCTGCGGAACTCCGGCGTGCTGCCGCTGGCCGGCGGGTTCGCGGGGGTGCCGGGGGCCGCGGCGCGCGGGGTCGAGGGCGGCGGGGTGCCCGCGCCGGGCGCGCTGCGGGCCTCGGGCGGCGACGACACCCCGCGCCGCGTGGCGGTCGTGGGGCCGCTCGCGGACGACCACGAGGCGCACCTCGGCGACTGGGCGGGCAACTCCGGCCAGGCCGACTGGCTGCCCGACGGCCACCCGCGGGACATGATCGTGACGATCCTCGACGGCCTGCGCGCCGCGGCGCCGGTCGGCTGGGCCGTGTCGCACAGCCGGGGCGCCGACATCCTCGACCTGGTGCCGGACCCGGCGGGGCAGCTCTACCCGGACGGCCAGCCGCGGCCGAAGATCGGCGTCCCGGTCGAGCCCGACGAGGCGCAGATCGCCGAGGCCGTCGCGGCGGCCGAGGACGCGGACTACGTCGTGGCGGTCGTCGGCGACCAGATCCAGCTCGTCGGCGAGGGCCGGTCCACCGCCACGCTGGAGCTCGTCGGCGGGCAGAACGCGCTCCTCGACGCGCTCGCCGCCACCGGGAAGCCGCTCGTCGTGGTGCTGCTCGCGTCCAAGCCGCTGGTGCTGCCGCCGTCGGTCGCGTCCGCCGACGCGGTGCTCTGGGTCGCGAACCCCGGCATGCAGGGCGGCCAGGCGGTCGCCGAGGTGCTGCTCGGGCTCACCGAGCCGTCCGGGCGGCTGCCGATCTCGTTCGCGCGGCACGCCGGCCAGCAGCCGACGTACTACAACCAGATCCGCGGCCAGCACGGCGACCGGTACGCCGACCTCACGCAGGAGCCGGCGTACGTGTTCGGCGAAGGGCTGTCGTACACCACGGTCGAGTACGCGGACCTGCGGCTGGACCGGTCCGTCGCGGGCGTCGGGGACACGGTGCGGGCGACGGTGACGCTGACCAACACCGGGACGCGGCCGGCGCGGGAGACCGTGCAGCTCTACGTGTCCGACGCGGTGACGTCGGTGTCCTGGGCGGACAAGGAGCTCAAAGCGTACGCCCAGGCGGACGTCGCGCCCGGGGCGTCGGTCGAGGTGACCGTGGACCTGGCGGTGGCGGACTGCACGATCGTCGACGCCGCGGGGCGGCGGGTCGTGGAGCCGGGCCGGTTCGACGTCCTCGTGGGCCGCTCCTCGCGGGACGCGGACCTGCTGCGGGCGGCGTTCGAGGTGCGCTGACGGGGCGGCGGGCGGGGGTCGCGCGCCCGCGACGCCGGTAGCGCGCGCCGCCCGCCCGCTGCGCCCCGCCCGCCGCGCATCGGCGCCTGCGCGCGGCGCCCGCCGACTGCCTATCCGACACGTCGAGTGCCTATCCCGGGGATAGGCACTCGACGTGTCGGATGCGCACTCGCGGGGCGTGGGGCGCACGCGCTGGTGCGCGGGCCGCGGGCGGGGCCCCGGGGTGCGGGCCGTGTTCGCAGAGCGCCAGGTCTCCCGCGCGCTCAGAACACCGCGCGGAGCAGCGCCACGACCGCGACGTAGAGCAGTACGGCGCCGGCGACTGCGCACAGCGCTCCCGCCCAGCCGCGCGCCGGGGTCGTCGCCCGGCGGAGCTGGCGGGCCGCGGCCCACGCCGCCCCGACGCCGAGCCCGGCCCCCGCGCCGCCGCCGGCCAGCGACAGCAGCAGGAGCGGCGCCAGCAGCAGCCACGCGCCCCGGGGCAGCGGCCGGTCGAGCGGGACGCGCTCGTCCCCGACCTCCAGCACCGGCAGCAGTCCCCGCCAGTCGAACGAGGTCGTGACGACCCGCTCGCCGTCGGACGCCGCGAGCCGGTACCGCCCGAACCGGTCCCGCGGCAGCTCCGCGCCGTCGGCGAGGACGCGCGGCGCCGACGCCCACGGCCGCTCCACGACCAGGTCGCGGCCGAGGACGTGGACCCGGACCGGCTGCGGCATGGTCGCAGTGTGGCGCGTGGGCGGCGGGCCCGCACGTGCGGGGCGGGCCCAGAGGTGCCCCCAGCAGGACTCGAACCTGCAACCGACGGATTAGAAGGCCGTTGCTCTATCCATTGAGCTATGGAGGCGTCGCCGGCCGCCGCGCGACGGGGCACGCGACCGGCGGACCCCAGGGTACGCGCCCGCCGCGGCCCGGTCCGGCGCCCCTCGGCGGGCCACTCGCAGAAGTCGCCGCAGGTCACACGGCGCGGACGTTTGGCCGCCTCCCCGTTCACACGAGAGGATGACGGCGTGAACGTGCAGGCGGAGAGCTCGGCGGCGCGGGACGTCCTCGACCGGCCGCTCGCCGCGACGTCCCTGCTCGACGCCCTGACCGACCTCCTGCGCGACGTGCGGGCCACCGAGTTCCCCCTGGAGGTGCCCGGGGTCGGCGCGGCCCGCGCGTCCCGGACCCGGCTGGTCGACCAGCTCGCGGACCACCTGGTCCCGCGGCTGCGGCAGCTGTCCGCGCCGGCGATCGTGGTGGTCGCGGGGTCGACCGGGGCGGGCAAGTCGACGCTGGTCAACTCGCTGGTCGGGACCGAGGTGACGACCGCCGGCGTGCTGCGGCCGACCACCCGGCGGCCCGTCCTGGTGCACCACCCGGACGACGCAGAGCTGGTGCGCGAGCACCCGGTCACCGACGCGGTGGAGATCGTCGCCTCCGAGCAGGTGCCCCGCGGCATCGCCCTGATGGACGCCCCGGACGTCGACTCGGTCGAGGAGGCGAACCGGCGCTCGGCGCACCGGCTGCTCGAGGCGGCGGACCTGTGGCTGTTCGTCACGACCGCGGCCCGGTACGGCGACGCGCTGCCGTGGCGGGTGCTCACCGGCGCCACCGAGCGCGGCGCGTCCGTGGCGATGGTGCTGAACCGCGTCGACCCGGCGTCGCTGCCGACGGTGCGGGGCGACCTGCTCGACCGGCTGCGCTCGCACGGCATGCAGGGGTCCCCGCTGTTCGTGGTCCCGGACCTCGGCCCGCACGAGGGGCTCATGGACCCGCCGCTGGTCGCGCCCATCACGCGCTGGCTGACGATGCTCGCGGGCGCCGACCGGGCGCGGACGGTGGTGGCCCGGACGCTGCGCGGGTCGTTCACCGCCCTCCGGCCGTGGGTCGACGAGCTGATCGAGGCGGTCGACCGCCAGGCCGAGGCCGCGGCGGCGGTGCGCACCGCGCTGGACGACGCGGTGCGCGCGCCGGCCGAGGACGCGCGGCGCACGATCACCCGAGGCGCCGTCGCGCAGGGCACGGTGCAGGCGCGCTGGACCGAGCT
Source organism: Cellulomonas sp. PS-H5 (assembly GCF_019265565.1). Classification (NCBI taxonomy): domain Bacteria; kingdom Bacillati; phylum Actinomycetota; class Actinomycetes; order Micrococcales; family Cellulomonadaceae; genus Cellulomonas; species Cellulomonas sp. PS-H5. Next base: position 8,267 of record NZ_JAHVCI010000010.1, on the reverse strand, counting down.
CACGGCGCCCGGTGCGGCGCTCGCGGACGTGCTCAAGGGCGGCGGCCGGGTGGACCGGTCCCGGCGCGCCGGGCGGGACCGTGCGGCCGCGGTCATGCCGCTGGTGCAAGACCTGGTCTCGTCCGCGAGCTCGACGCTCGCCGCCGTCGGCGCCGCGACCGAGACCGCGCTGCGCGACGCGCTGGCTTCCGGCCCCGCGGGTGCCACGACGCTCGCCGGCGACTGGTCGACCACGGACCGCGCCGCGGACCGGCCGCGCGAGGTCGAGCGCGCCGCCCGGGACTGGGTCGGCGGCGCCGTCGAGGTCCTGACCGCCGACGACACCGCGCCCGCGCCTGCCGCCGACGACCGCGCCGCGAAGCGCGCCGCCGGGAAGGCAGCCAAGCGGGCCGCCGCCGCGCAGCGCGCCCTCGGGGACGAGGGGCTGGCGGCGCTCGCGCTGGCCTCGGCCGCGGGGCTCGAGCCCGCCGACCGGATGCTGGTCGACCTGCTCGGCGACCGCGGCACCGCCGTGGCGATCACCCTCCGCGACCGGCTGGCGCAGCACGCCGCCGACCAGGCCGAGCGCGAGCGGGACGCGGCCGTCGCCGTGCTCGACCGCCCGGCGCTCGCACCCGACGCCGCGTCGACGCTGCGGCTGCGGCTGGCCGTGATCAAGGGGCTGACATGACCGACCCGCGCAGCGACACCGCGGCGCTCACCAAGCGGCTGACCCGGCTGGACGAGGCGCTCGCGGTGGGCGGCGACCGCGTCGACCCGGCGGTCGCGACCCGGGTCCGGGGCATCGGCGACCAGGTGCGGACCCGACTGGCGCTCGGCGTCGACCACACCGTCGTCGCGCTGCTCGGCGGCACCGGCTCCGGGAAGTCGAGCCTGTTCAACGAGATCTGCGGGCTGGAGTTCGCCGAGGTCGGCGTGAAGCGGCCCACCACGTCGCAGCCGACGGCGTGCGTGTGGGGCGGGGGCGGCGAGAGGCTGCTCGACTGGCTGGAGGTCGCCGAGGACCGCCGGATCGAGCGGGAGAGCGCCCTCGACGGGGACACCGAGGCGCCGCTGCGCGGCCTCGTGCTGCTCGACCTGCCGGACCACGACTCGATCGAGGACGCGCACCGCGAGGCCGTCGACCGGCTGCTGCCGATGGCCGACCTGCTGATCTGGGTCGTCGACCCGCAGAAGTACGCCGACGACTCGCTGCACTCCGGCTACCTCCGGGGGCTCGTGGGCCACGAGGGCGCGATGCTCGTCGTGCTCAACCAGGTCGACACCGTCCCTCCGGAGCAGCGCGAGGCGCTCGCGGCCGACGTCGGCCGGCTCCTCGCGGCCGACGGTCTGACGGGCGTCGAGGTGCGCACGACGTCCGCGCGCACCGGCGAGGGCGTCGCGGAGATGCGGGACACGCTGGCCGAGGTCGTCGGGCGGCAGAGCCTCGCGGCGCGGCGCGCGTCCGCGGAGATCACCGACGCGGCGCGGCTCGTGCAGGGCGAGGTCGGCGACGCCGAGCCCCCGGCGGACGCGCTCGACGTGACCCCCGTGGCGGTGACGCTGGCGCACGCGGCGGGCCTGCCGGCGCTCGCCGACGCGGTCGCCGCGGTGGTGCGGGGCAGCGCCACGACGGTGCCCGAGCTCGTCTCCGTGCAGGAGGGTGCCGTCGCGCTGGCGCGCAGCCAGTGGACGGACGCGGTCACGGCCCGGCTGCCGCGGCGCTGGGTCGAGGCGGTGCGCGGCGCGCTCGCCCCGACCGACGAGATCCGGTCGGCCGCGGACGAGGCGCTGTCCCGGGTGGCGGTCGTGACCCGGCGGTCGCGGCTCGCGGTGACCCTGCTGGTGCTGGCTGTGGTGCTCGGCGTCGGCGCGGTCGCGGCGGCCGGCGCGGGCGCGTGGCGCACGTGGGGGTCGGGCACCGGCCCCGAGGACGTGCTCCGGCTGGGCTGGCCGCTGGCCGCCGGCCTCGCGGTGCTGGCGGTGCTGTGCGCGTGGCTCGCCGTGCGGGCGCGGCGCGCGGCGGCGACCCGGCGCGCCGAGCGGGTGCGCCGGGACGGGCGCGAGGCGCTGGAGGGCGTCGCGCGGCGGTGCCTGGCGGAGCCGACGACGGCCGTGCTCGCGGAGCATCGGCGGGTCCGGGAGCTGGCCGCGGGGGCGCGCGAGGCCTGAGGGCTGCGCGGCGATCGCCCGGGAGGTCTGACGCCCGGGCGGCGATGGTCCGTACGCCGGTCACGGCGGTGCCGGCCGGCCGCGGCGGTGCCGGCCGGCCGCGGCGGTGCAGCTGCGGGATCACGGGGCGCCGAGCCGACCACAGGCCTCGGTGCCGCGCGTCGTCCCCAGGTCCGGCGCGGATGCCGCGCGCGGTCGGCGCGGGGACCGGCAGCGTCGTGCCCACGGCCGGCCCGCACGGGCGCCGGCCCCGGGCACCAGGAGGACGCATGGCGGTCAACGAGCTCACGGTCACGGTGGTCGGCTGGGTCGGCAGCGACCCGGTCCGCTACCTCGGCGACGACGGGCAGGTGCCGTTCACCAAGTTCCGGCTGGCCAGCACCCCGCGCGTGTACGACCGCGACCAGGACGGGTACGTCGACGCCGACACCAGCTGGTTCACGGTCAAGACGTTCCGGCACCTCGCGCTCAACGTCGCGGACGCGGTGCGCCGCGGGGAACCCGTGGTCGTGCATGGCCGGCTCCGGCTGGTCGACTGGGTGGCGCCCGACGGCCGACCGCGGACGACGGCCGAGCTGACGGCCGACGCCGTGGGGCACGACCTGTCCCGCGGGACGACGCGGTTCACGCGGACGGTGCACGCGACGCGCGGGTCGGACGGGCCGGGTGGGCCGGGCGACGCGGCGGGCCCGGGCGGCGCCGACGGGCCGGACCGCGCGGGAGAGGACCGCGACGGCCACCGCGGGGACGGACGGGCCTCGGACCCGGACGGCGAGCTCGTCCCGGTGGACGTGAGCCAGGCGGTGGAGCTGCCGGACGACGACCCGCTGGGCGACGAGCTCGCCCCGGCCGAGCGGCTCACGGCCTGAGGCGCACCGCCGGGCGGCTGCTCACGGCGACGGCGCGGTCCGACGGGCCGGGATCGCCTAGGCTGGGGGATCGCGCCGTCGCCCGGCACCGCGAGGTCGCCCGGCGCGCGCGACACCGGAACCGACGACCCCGAGGCGGACGAGAAGCCAGTGGCTGAGTTCATCTACAGCATGTACAAGGCGCGGAAGGCGCACGGCGACAAGGTCATCCTCGACGACGTCTCGCTGAACTTCCTGCCCGGCGCCAAGATCGGCGTCGTCGGGCCGAACGGCGCGGGCAAGTCGACCATCCTCAAGATCATGGCCGGGCTGGACCAGCCCTCCAACGGCGAGGCGCGCCTCAGCCCCGGCTTCACGGTCGGCATCCTCCAGCAGGAGCCGCCGCTGAACGAGGAGAAGACGGTCCTCGGCAACGTCCAGGAGGGCGTCGCCGAGATCAAGGGCAAGATCGACCGGTTCAACGAGATCTCCGCCCTCATGGCCGAGCCCGACGCGGACTTCGACGCGCTGCTGGCCGAGATGGGCCAGCTCCAGGAGGCCATCGACGCCGCCGACGCGTGGGACCTCGACGCCCAGCTCGAGCAGGCGATGGACGCCCTGCGCTGCCCGCCGCCGGACGCCGACGTGACCGTGCTCTCCGGCGGTGAGCGCCGCCGCGTCGCGCTCTGCAAGCTGCTGCTCGAGAAGCCCGACCTGCTGCTCCTCGACGAGCCCACCAACCACCTCGACGCCGAGAGCGTGCTCTGGCTCGAGCAGCACCTCGCGACCTACCCCGGCGCCGTCCTGGCGGTCACCCACGACCGGTACTTCCTGGACCACGTCGCGGAGTGGATCTGCGAGGTCGACCGCGGCCGGCTGTACCCCTACGAGGGCAACTACTCCACCTACCTGGAGAAGAAGGCCGCCCGCATGGAGGTGCAGGGCAAGAAGGACGCCAAGCTCGCCAAGCGCCTCAAGGACGAGCTCGAGTGGGTGCGCTCCTCGGCCAAGGGCCGCCAGGCCAAGTCGAAGGCCCGTCTGGCCCGCTACGAGGAGATGGCGGCGGAGGCCGACCGGACCCGCAAGCTCGACTTCGAGGAGATCCAGATCCCGCCGGGCCCGCGCCTGGGCAGCGTCGTGCTGGAGGCCGAGAAGCTCGAGAAGGGCTTCGGCGACCGCGTCCTCATCGACGGCCTGAGCTTCACGCTGCCGCGCAACGGCATCGTCGGCGTCATCGGCCCGAACGGCGTCGGCAAGACCACGCTGTTCAAGACGATCGTGGGCCTGGAGCCGCTCGACGGCGGCTCGCTCAAGGTCGGCGAGACGGTGTCGGTGTCCTACGTCGACCAGTCGCGCGGCGGCATCGACCCCAAGAAGACGCTGTTCGAGGTCGTGTCCGACGGGCTCGACTTCATCAAGGTCGGCAACGTCGAGATGCCGTCCCGCGCCTACGTCGCCTCGTTCGGCTTCAAGGGCCCGGACCAGCAGAAGCCCGCGGGCGTGCTGTCCGGTGGTGAGCGCAACCGCCTCAACCTCGCGCTCACCCTCAAGCAGGGCGGCAACCTGCTGCTGCTCGACGAGCCCACCAACGACCTCGACGTCGAGACCCTCGGCTCGCTGGAGAACGCCCTGCTGGAGTTCCCCGGCTGCGCCGTCGTGGTGTCCCACGACCGGTGGTTCCTCGACCGGGTGGCGACGCACATCTTGGCGTACGAGGGCACCGAGGAGAACCCGGCGAACTGGTACTGGTTCGAGGGCAACTTCGCCTCCTACGAGGAGAACAAGGTGGCCCGGCTCGGCGCCGACGCCGCCCGCCCGCACCGCGTGACGTACCGCAAGCTCACGCGCGACTGAGCGACCCCGCACCACCCGCAGCGGCCGCCGCCCCCTTCCCGGGGGCGGCGGCCGTTGCTGCGCCAGGGCCCGGCGGGCCCGGGACGTCCGGAGACGGACCGGGACCGGCCCGGGACGGCCCGGTCCGCCACACTGCACCGCCGAGCGCCGCCCGGCACCGCCCGGCTCGGGCACGCCTGGCACCGCCCGGCTCGGGCACGCCTGGCACCGCCCGGCTCGGGCACGCCTGGCACCGCCCGGCTCGGGCACGTCTGGCATCGCCCGGCACCGCCCGGCCGATTCGTCGTCCCGGTGCGTGGGTACCCCGCGGGAGGGCGGGGAGGGTCGGCGGACGGCAGGATGGGCGCCATGGCCGACGACACGCCCCCGCCCGCCGCCGGCGCGGTGACCGGCGCGGACGCCGCGCTCGCGGACGCCCTCGACCGGCTCCGAGCCCGGCTGCGAGACCTCGCGCTGCCGCTGGACGCCCCCGGCGCCGCGCAGGCCCGCGGCGACCGTCGGGCCGCGCTCGACCAGCTCGACGACTACCTGCTGCCGCGGCTCCGCTCGGCCGGGGCGCCGCTGCTGGTCGTCGTCGGCGGCTCCACCGGGGCCGGGAAGTCGACGCTGGTGAACTCGCTGCTCGGCGAGCGGGTCAGCGACCCCGGCGTGCTGCGGCCGACGACGCGCTCCCCGGTGCTGGTGCACCACCCGCTGGACGCGGGCTGGTTCGCCGGGGACCGGGTGCTGCCGGGGCTCGCGCGCCTGGCGGGGGACCGCGGGCCGAGCACGGGCGCGGGTGCGGACGCCGAGCCCGGGGCCGCGGCGGTCCGGCTGGCCCCCAGCCCGGCGCTGCCCCGCGGGCTGGCGCTGCTGGACGCGCCGGACGTCGACTCAGTCGAGGAGGCGAACCGCCGGCTCGCGGCCCAGCTGCTCGCCGCGGCCGACCTGTGGCTGTTCGTCACCACGGCCGCGCGGTACGCGGACGCGGTGCCGTGGGACCTGCTGCACACCGCCGCCGAGCGGCACGCCCAGGTCGCGCTCGTCGTCGACCGGGTCGACCCCGGGTCCGAGGCGGCGGTCGAGGACCTGCGCCGGATGCTGGACGCGAACGGCCTGTCCGCCGCCCCGCTGTTCGTGGTCGCGGAGGGCGTGGGCCCGGACGGCCTGCTGCCGGAGGACGCGGTCGGACCGGTCGCGGCGTGGCTGTCGGACCTCGGCGGCGACGCGGCCGCCCGGCGCGCGGTCGCGGTCGCGACCCGGGACGGCGTGGTCGACGACCTGGCGGGTCGCGGGCTGGCGCTCGCGCGGGCGGCCGACGAGCAGGTGGTCGCGGCGGCGCGGTTGCGGGACGCCGTCGAGCGCGCGTACGCCGAGGCGGCGGCCCAGGTCGGCGCGGCGACGTCGGACGGCGCGATGCTCCGCGGCGAGGTGCTGGCGCGCTGGCAGGAGCTCGTCGGCACGGGCGACCTGCTGCGGTCCGTCGAGCGCGGGGTGGGGCGCGTGCGGGACGCGGTCGTCGGGTTCCTGCGGGGCCGGCCTGCCGCGCCCGCGCCCGTCGAGCAGGCGATCGCGCACGGCCTGGCCGCCGTCGTCCTGGACGCGGCCGACGCGGCGGCCGAGCGCACCCATGCCGCCTGGCGCGGCGACCCGTCCGGCGCCGGGCTGCTGCCGGACCTCGGGCTGTCGCGGTCGTCCGCGACGCTGCGGGCCGACGTGGACCGGGAGATCCGCGCGTGGCAGGCGGACGTGCTCGCGCTGGTCGGCGAGCAGGGCGCGCAGCGGCGCGGCACCGCTCGGGCGCTGTCGTTCGGGGTGAACGCGCTGGGCGTGAGCCTCATGGTGCTGGCGTTCGCCTCGACCGGCGGGCTCACCGGGGTCGAGGTCGGCATCGCGGGCGGCACGGCCGTGGTCGCGCAGAAGCTGCTCGAGGCGGTGTTCGGCGACGACGCCGTGCGCCGGCTGACCGCGGAGGCCCGGGAGCGGCTCGACGCCCGGGTCCGCGGGCTGCTGGCGGGGGAGGCGGCCCGGTACACGGCGCAGCTCGACGCGCTCGTCCTCACGGGCGGGGAGCCGCTGCGGAGTGCGGCGACCGCGGTCGCGGACGCGGCGCGGGCGGAGCGCGCGGGACGGGGTGCGGAGAAGACGGGCGTGGGTCGCGCGTCCGCGGAGGGCGCGGATGCGCGCGAGGCGGTCGCGGGTCACGCGGGCGCGGGCGGGCAGGGCGCGAGTCGCGCGGGTGCGGACGCCCTCCCGGCAGCCGCCGGCGACGCCCCCGCCCCGGCCGGCACGACCACGAGCCTGCGGGGCGCGGACCGGTGGCGCGCGGTGTCCGGGCAAATAGGGCCGGGCCGGGCCCCGGGCGCGGGCGGCGGCACGTGGTCCGCCGCGACCGCGTCGGCCGGAGCCGGTGGTCGGTCCGGCGCCGGGGTCGCGGACGGTGGCAGCACGCACGGTGATGCCGACGGCGACGACCGTCCCCGCGGCGGGTTCTGGCGGCGGCTGCTCGGCCGGGAGGACCGCGGATGAGCCTCCCGCTGCACGACCGCGTCACCGCGCTCTCCGCGGCGCTCGACGCGGGGGAGGGCCGGCTGCCCGCGGACGTCGTCGCGGACGGCCGCGGGGTGCTGGCGCGGGTCGGCGAGCGGGCGGCCCTGTCTGCCGAGCATACCGTCGTCGCGCTCGCCGGGGCCACTGGGTCGGGCAAGTCGTCGCTGGTGAACGCCCTCGTCGGCGAGGAGATCGCCCGGCCGGGGGTGCAGCGGCCGACGACCGGTGAGGCGCTCGCGGCCGTGCGCGGGCCCGGCGCGGACCCGCTGCTCGACTGGCTCGGGGTGCGGCGGCGGCACGCGCTGCCGACCGGGTCGGGCGCGGCGGGCTCGCGGCTGGTGCTGCTCGACCTGCCGGACCACGACTCCGTCGTCGAGGCGCACCGGCTGCGCGCCGAGCACCTGATCGAGCGGGTCGACCTGCTGGTCTGGGTCGTCGACCCGCAGAAGTACGCCGACGCCGCCCTGCACGAGCGCTACCTGCGTCCGCTCGCCCGGCACGCCGAGGTGGTCGTGCTCGTGCTCAACCAGGCGGACCGGCTCGCGCCCGCCGAGGTCGACGCCGTGCTCGGCGACCTGCGCCGGCTCGCGGCCGCCGACGGGCTACCCGGCGTGCGGACGCTGGCCGTGTCGGCGCGCACAGGCGAGGGCGTGCCCGCGCTGCGCGACCTGCTCGACGACGCCGCCGAGCGCCGCCGGGTCGCCGTCGCGCGGATGACGGCTGACGTCGAGGTGGCCGCGCGCCGGGTGCTCGACGCGTGCGGGGCGGCGCCGGGCCGGCGGCGCGGCCGGGAGGACGGCGGCCTGCCGGCGCTCGCGGACGCGCTCGCCGAGGCCGCGGGTGTGCCGGTGGTGGTCGAGGCCGTGCGGCGCGCGGCGGTGCGCC